>CAZKKM010000039.1:1003-14189 GCA_964553435.1 uncultured Muribaculaceae bacterium
TCATTCAAAGAAGGTAACAAAGATAAAAGAAATCTGCTCGGTGGCAAAGGCGCCAATCTCGCTGAGATGAAAAATCTGGGACTTCCAATTCCCGACGGATTCACCGTGACGACCGAAGCTTGTCACGAATACTACGCGAACGATGGAAAGATTTCAGATGAAATTCAATTTCAAATATTGTCTAAATTGAAGTCTTTGGAAGCAAGTACGGGAAAAACTTTCGGTTCTCCAACCAATCCACTTCTCGTATCGGTTAGAAGTGGGGCACCAATTAGCATGCCGGGTATGATGGATTCTATCATGAATCTCGGTATCAACGATGAAATTGCCGAAGCTATGGCCAAATCCAATCCACGCATGGCTTACGATTCCTATAGAAGATTCATCGAATTCTATTCGGAAGTAGTCATGAACTATCCGACAAATCTCTTTGCCGGATACCTCGAAGAGTACAAGAAAACGAGAGGATACACATCCGACCTCGATTTGACGAGTGAAGATTTCCGTGGTATTGTGACCAAATACAAAGATAATTTCTTGGAACATGGAGGTAGCCACTTTCCACAAGATCCCAAAGTTCAACTCATCAATACGATATCGGCCGTCTTTGCTTCTTGGAACAACGAACGCGCCATCAAATATAGACAATTGGAAGGCATATCCGACGATTTGGGAACGGCTGTAAATGTTCAAGAAATGGTCTACGGCAACATGAATGACATGAGTGGAACAGGAGTTCTCTTTAGCCGCAACCCGGCGACAGGAGAAGATGTGTTGACAGGAGAATTCCTGATGAATGCCCAAGGTGAAGACATCGTCTCGGGTATTAGGACTCCGAGCGAAATTGCCGAGCTTGAAAGCATTTCAAAACCAGTGTATGATCAACTACACGATATAGCGAAAACGTTGGAAGAACACTACAAAGACGTCCAAGATATGGAATTTACCATCGAAAATGGCAAACTATTCATTTTGCAAACCAGAAATGGCAAACGTACTCCGGAAGCGAACGTGCGTTTTGCACTCGATTTCCTGAAAGAGGGAAAGATAGATGAAAAAGAAGCACTCATGCGTATCAAACCTGGCGATTTGGAAGTGCTATTGAAGCCTTCGTTCGACTTGGAAGCTCTCAAAAATGCCGAAGTTCTCACACAAGGCCTCGCGGCCAGTCCTGGTGCAGCGGTCGGTCATCTCGTCTTTCAAAGCGATGAAGCCAAAGCACAGGACGATCACGATTCTATTCTCGTTCGCAATGAGACGAGTGCAGAAGATATCGATGGAATGATATATGCCAACGGAATTCTCACCAAAAACGGCGGATTGACGAGTCATGCGGCTGTCGTTGCTCGCGGTTTTGGAGAATGTGCTGTATGTGGAGCGAATGCACTCGAAATCGATTACGAAAAAGAGACACTCACGATAGACGGAAAAGTTCTCACCAAAGAAGACTATATTTCGATAGATGGCTCGACTGGAATCGTATACTTAGGTAAACTTCCTATGGCCAACAAGGGAGCCAATACGGAACTTTTAGAAGATGTCCTCAAGATGGTTTCTAAATACGAGGGGATCAAAGTTAGAGCCAATGCCGACACCGAAGAAGCAGCTCGTCAGGCTCGCGATTTCGGAGCCGATGGAATAGGACTGATTCGCACGGAACATATGTTTTTCTCCGATGAACGTATACTCGAGATGCGAAGCATGATACTTGCCGATACGTTCAAAGAAAGAGCTGCAGCCCTTCAAAAACTCGAAGCTTTTCAAGAAGAAGATTTCTATCGCATCTTCAAAGTGATGGGCAGCCTGCCGGTCATCATTCGTTATTTGGATCCACCGCTTCACGAATTTTTACCTAAAGAAGCAAAAGAGATAGAAGCCTGTGCCGAAAGTTTAGGTATTTCCGTCGACAAGATACGCGAACGCATAGCCGAACTCTCTGAAACGAACCCTATGATGGGATTCCGCGGAGACCGTTTGGGAATAAAATATCCGGAAATCAGTATCATGCAAACGAGAGCCATCATCAAAGCACTGATCAGACTCAAACGTGAAGGTATCGCGGCCAATGCCGAGATGATGGTCCCGCTCACTGTCGATGTCAAAGAATTCGCTTACATCAAAGGTATCATCGATACGACAGCCCGCAAACTGATGAGTCGAGAAAATGTCGAAGTCGACTACAAAGTTGGTACGATGATCGAAACACCTCGCGCAGCCCTTTTGAGTCAAGAACTCAGTGCTTACGCAGACTTCTATTCTTTCGGTACGAATGATTTAACTCAACTCACGTTCGGACTTTCACGAGACGATGCTGGCAAATTTTTGAACAACTACTACGACAAAAAAATATTGTCTTTTGACCCTTTCAAAACTCTCGACACCAAAGGGGTAGGTACACTCATGAACCTCGCCGTCGATACAGCCGTTCGTGACATCGAAATGGGTATCTGTGGCGAACATGGTGGAGATGAAAAATCGATAGAATTTGCGAACGAAATCGGTTTAGATTACGTCTCATGCTCTCCGTTCCGCGTGCCTAGTGCAAGACTGATAAGTGCCAAGATAAAGATTAAAAATGGATAGGCGCTTCGATGACCCATTCATGAACATTCTTCCATACATAGACCTACACGGGGAGACTAGGGATACCATCAGGGCCCTAGTTTTGGATTTTATAAAGATGAACTTGAAGATGGGCAAATACAAGATACTGATCATCCACGGAAGACACGGTGGAGTGCTTAGGAAAGCCACTCATGAGCTTTTGAGATATAATAAAGATGTTGAAAGGTATTACGTCTATGGCTCGAACGACGGAGTGACGATAGTGGAACTTAAAAAACAATAACACAATGAAAAAAAATCTAGTAAAAAAATTAGAAGTATGCTAAAATAAAGTAGACGATAAAAAAGAACAAGAAAGAGTGATAAGTTATGGCATTTGATAAACTGAAAAAGATGCTTGGAGATACCGATACCGAAGAGACTTCAGTCGACGAAGAAAGTTTTTATACGGTCGAAGAAAACAAAGAAAAGACAAAAGAACCTAGCAATCAGATGATACTCGTCGAACCTCGAGCCTATTCGGAAAGTCAGACGATTGCCGACCAATTGAAAACAAAAAACACGGTCGTCGTCAATCTCAAGAGAGTCACCGAAGCTCAAGCTAAGAGGATAATCGATTTCTTGACGGGAACGCTCTATGCGATAGGTGGAGACCTTCAACAAATAGGCCCTGGCATTTATCTTTGTACACCGAAGAATGTCACTGTCCAAGGTAAGATAAGTTCCGACGACGAAAAATCTAAAAAAGGTGAAGACGAAATAGATTGGTAATCGATCAAAAATAAAGGGTGATGAACTATGGAAAGGTTTAATAGTTCTTTTAAAGGTTATAATATCGACGAAGTTAATCAATTTGTCGATGAAATGACCCGCGAATACGGTGCTATCATAGGTAAACTGCGTGCTAAAGATGCCGAAATAGAGCGCCTCAAGAATGAAAATCGCGAACTAAAGAAAAAAATAGATGAGGCGCCAACTAAAAATGGTGCCGGCAGCATAAGCCTCGAAGCATTGTACAATTCCAGTGAAGAAATTTCTCGCATGGCCAAGTACGAAGCCCGTAGTATCATCGAAGATGCCAAAAAAAATGCTTCCCGTATAGTGAACGATGCTCTGCTCGAAGCCGAAAAGATCGAAACGAGAGCCGAAACTCTCAGAAGAAATATGGTCGTCTTCAAACGGCGCATGCGAACCATCGTCGCATCCCAATTGGAGACGATAGACGACATAGAAGAAGTCAAACTGGACGACTGATTCTGGTCGATTTTTTTTTGCCTATAAAAAAACGAAGATTTCTCTTCGTCAATATTATCTATTGTAGAACTCGACTATCATCGATTCATCGATTTCTGCTGTAAGTTCGCTTCTTTCAGGATATCTGATGTAAGTTCCACTCATCTTTTTCACATCGAAATCGACAAAAGCAGGACGGGTTACATTTGCTTCCAAAGCAGCTTTGACAGCAGGATGTTCCATGGAACTTTCTTTGAGAGCGATTGTGCTTCCAGGTTTTACACTGTAAGATGGAATATCCACCTTAGAGCCGTTTACCGTGACATGACCGTGGTTGACGAGCTGTCTTGCTGCGCGTCTCGTCGTTGCAAGTCCCATTCTGTATACGACGTTGTCCAATCTGCTTTCGAGCAACTTGAAGAAGTTCTCGCCGGCAATGCCGTCCATTTTAGAAGCTCTATCGAAAGTTCTTCTAAACTGTTTTTCGGTAAGTCCGTACATGAATCTCATCTTCTGCTTCTCTTGTAACTGAATTCCATACTCACTCATTTTCTTTTTTCTGTCCGTTCCGTGTTGTCCTGGAGCATAAGGTCTTCTTGCAAGTTCTTTTCCGCTTTCCAAAGTGGAAAATCCGAGTCTTCTCGATTTCTTATAGACAGGTCCTATATATCTTGCCATGATATCTCTCCTTTCTTCTTATATTCGCAAAAATGTTTAAGTTCTTCCGCCTCATTGACCATTGGGAGTTTGTAGATTGTTCGCTTGGCAGTAAGTTACTTAAAAACGAGTACAAACACATAACGATCAAATAGGGCAGTAACTGCCATAAATGCTACAAGTATTATACATAGCGATAGCTTGTTTGTCAATCACTTTGCTTTTCTATATTCGTAAAATGCTTCATCGAACTTCCAGGTAATGCCGTAGCCTTCTAGTTCTCTTCGAATCACATCTCCGAGTTCATATAAATCCGTTTCATCGAGGCCATACTCGAACTGTATTTGTCTTAACCTTACTCTTTTGCGCGAAGTCAATATACATTCTACGATGAACTGCTCGCGATTTATGACATCTTCGACTCGAGCACCTTCCTTTATCTCTTTTTTAATCTTCTCGATTTCCATCGCAAATAGCATCTTGAGCAACTTTTTATAAGTTCTTTTTGCAAGCATCAGACTGATATGTGTACCACGATTGTAATATCTATCGAAAAGAACATCGAATGTCCTTATGAATTCGATTGCCTCCTCTTTACTCGAATACTTGGCCAACTCGTTCACCAAAGAATACAAATCTGAATCGAAATAAAACTTTTCCATTTTTTTGGCACCGACGATACTCTCTGTAAAATAAGCTAAATCGGTCAAAATCACGTACGATTGTCCGCATCCATAATCTGTAAAATATCTCTCAGTTAACATTTGTGTATATGCTTCGTTTATGCCATCTCCGATACAAAATATGGTGTAATGAAGACCTTTTTTAACACCAAGTTTTACCTGCTTAAAACCGGTATAGATGTAATTATCGAACACTCTCGTCACCAGTCTGTGCATGAGTTCGTGAAAGATGTTCTTGCGAACATCATGCTCGCCGACGAATATCTGATTATTGCCAGCCATATACATGCCATACCAAGTCGACCCGCCTATTTTTTTTGGTTTCATATTCGAAATACTGTATGCTTCACACAACTTACAGAAGTTTGCCATATCAGCTCGCGGATTTTTTCTCATCTCTTCGATGAAAGTTGAAAGACAAATGCTAGCCTCTTTCTTGATACCGACCTTCGTCACTTTATATGAGGATAATTTTTCGCGCATCCTCAACTCCTCTGGTAAGACGGCGATTTGTCTATAACCGTCATTTTGCTTCTTCAATTTGAGAGATTTGCCTATCACTTTTTTTAAAGAAGCATATATTACGACTGTCGCTGCAGCTCGGTATAAAGGATTTTCTAAGAAAGTGTATACTATAGTCTTTTCGTCGCTCATGCTTTTACTCCTTTCGACACTCGTGACTGATAGAACAAGACTTTTTCATTTTGTCTCAACTTCCTGTTCGTTTTCGCATTCGCCTTGTAAACGAGGTGATTTTTCTTCGATACATATTCTCTCATGGAATAAAGAACTGCCTTTTCTTCTCTTAAGTCCGTCTTTCCTTCCATATTCTCCACATCGATTTTTTTCTTCATCATCGCGGACAATCTCATGAGGACCCTTTGATAAACTGACTTAGACCACACTTTAGGTAAGAGATGGATACAACCGTATAAAGACGCATAAAGATAATCCAAATCTTTGATGAGAGCTCTGATTTCATCCCGAGGAGCAACCTTTTCCAATTCCTGTATCAAACCTTCGAGATTCACATCGAAATACAAGCTCTCCATTTTTTCTCGACCTATTATGATTTCCAAATAAGAAGCTATTCGAACGAATAGGGGATAAGCACCTTTGCGATCGCCATATTCTTTAAAATACCGTTCGGCCAACAGTTGAGTGTATCCTTCGTTCAGTCCTTGACCTATACGATAAATTGTATAACCGTGCTCATCTATCTTTTCTTGCGAAAATCCACAAAAAAAGTGATTTTCAAAGATATAGGTGCTCGACAAATGTAATAACTCGTGAAAGAGGGAATCTCTCATCACCCCGACATAACTGATGATGTGTTCTTCTAAATCATAATAACCTAAGATTTTATCCCACGGCCATCTCTTTCGAGCTTTAATTATCGAAAAGGGGCGCATGTTCTTATAGAAAAACTTGAGATCGATATGATCGTATTTGTTCAAGACATAGACAAATTCATTTATGCATAGGCTCGCTTCTTTGGAAATGCCCCTTTTGTCGATTTTAGTCGTCCCTGCATCGATATTTGGAACCATTTGAAAATGAACAGGCGCAGACTTTGTCAATTTCTTGATGGAAAAGTGAGCTCCTATGTTCGCGGCCAACAAAAAGATAGGCACATTCACAGCTACATATATGAAACCGGTCAAGGCCAGCTCTTCGAGTGGAATCGTCGCATTTTCCATAGTCGTTTCCCCTTTCTGTCCGCGATATTATAACACTATTGTAAATTTTTAACAAATAAAACTTCAAAACTTGCATAAAACGACAAAGTATTATATAATTTTAGATAGTAAAGGAAGAGTGATTGCATGAGTCCAACTGTCAAACTATTGATTATCACGTACATCCTCCTAGCAATCGCCATCATCGCGGTCATCTTCATCATAATGACACGACACAATAAGAAGAGATATGCCAATATTTTAGACACCCTCGAGCGCGAAAAGAATCTGATTATCGGGGCGAATATTCTTTCCGAATTGAACAAAGTCGAAAGCATGATAAATTCCAAAGACATCGAAAACAAATATAAGGAATGGCGAAGACGATTCGAAGAGATAAAAAATGTCGATATTCCATTTTTAACGGACAATCTCATCATGATCGAAGATCTCTTTTCGACAAAAAAATATAAAGAAATAGAACCTACCTTGGCCAAGGTTGAACTGGCCATTTATCACGTCAAAACGAAGGCCAACTATCTCTTGGAAGAGATCAAAAATCTCACTTTGAGTGAAGAGAGAAACCGTGAGACGGTCACCAAACTAAAAGGAAAGTATCGCAATATTATCAATACTTACCACGAAAATGCCGAATCTTATGTTCTCATCAAGAAACCGGTCGAACTTCAGTTCGAGACGATAGATAAGCTCTTCAGTGCTTTCGAAATAGCGATGGAAAACAATTCTTTCGGTGAAATCGCCAAAATAATAAAGGCACTGGACGATTCGATCAATAACCTCGATTTGGTCATCGACGAGGCACCGGAGATAATACTCATGGGTGCTAGAATAATTCCCAAGAAGATGAGCGACATAGGAAGCATCTACGGCAAGATGTTGAAAGAAGGATATAATCTCGACTATCTCGCCATCGAATACAACATCAACGAAGCTGAAAAGAAGATAGCTGACATTTTCGACCGTTTGAACGTTCTCAACCTCGAGGATTCGAGTCTCGAACTGGCGACCATTTCGACCTATTTCGACAGCATCTACAACGACTTCGATAAGGAGAAATTGGCTCACCATAGCTTTAAAGAAACGGGTAATCAAATAGCTGTCAAGACCAAACGTCTCGCTTCTGTCGCTCATACACTTTTGAAAAAATTGCCTCACATCAAAGAGGACTATCACATCGATGACGATGACTTGCGTGGTCTCAACATCATGGAAGTGACAATCAAAGGTATAATGGAAGATTACGATAGCCTCGTCGAAAATGCTGCAAAAAGAAAGAATGCCTTCTCTAAATTGAACAAAGAAATGCAAATATTGAATGTCCGTCTATCTAAAATCGAAGATAATCTCGATTCGATACTGAGATTGATAAGTAGCTATAAAGAAGACGAAAATAGGGCATACGATCAATTAGAAGAAATAAGAGGATTGCTCGCCGGCAGCAAAGAGAAAATTACATCTTACAAGTTGCCAATCATTCCTAAAAATTATTATGTCGAGCTCTCCGAAGCGACCGAAGCCATCAACGATGTGATCAAAGAATTGGAGACACGTCCTTTGAAAGTCGAAGTGCTGAATACACGTGTCGATACAGCTCGCGATTTGACTTTGAAACTTTATAAGACGACAAACGAAACGGTGAAAACGGCTTCGATGAGTGAACATGCAATAGTTTATGGTAACCGTTATCGTTCGACAAATCCTCGCGTCAATCAGGGACTCAAAAAAGCCGAAGCACTCTTCTTCAAAGGTCTTTTCAAAGCCAGTCTCGAAGATGCAATCAACACTTTGAATATCGTCGAACCCGGAATCCACGAGAGGTTGTTAAAAGAATCTAAAAAAGAGAATAGATGAAATACATGCTCTTTAATCAAATCATTTATACCTAGTTAGTGTAAAAACCTTCATGATCGAAAAGTTAGACTGGAACTATCCGGTCTTTTCTGTTATAATTGTTACAAGAATAGGGATGGTTAGTATGTTTTTAAACATTATCAAGATTACGGACAACATTGCGACAGTGGCAATCAACAAAGGAACCCAAAATTTTCCTGATCTCATGAATATGCATGTCGTTTTCGAAAATGCTCAGCAAAGAATTTTGGGCGAAGTCAAAAACATTCATGAAAACACGGTCGAGATAAAATTTTTGGGTGAGTTCATGAATGGTGGCTTTCGTACAGGTATTCTTCGCAAACCGAGTCTCGACTCTCGTGTTCGCATGATAAGCGAAGCTGAATTGCAAGTGATCATAGGTACGAAGACACCGGATAACTTTCTTTTGGGATACAGTCCACTTTACAACAATTATCCCATCTATGTCAAAATAAACGAACTCTTTTCGAATCATTTTGCCATTCTCGGTTCTTCTGGCTCTGGTAAATCGTGTGGTACGGCTCGTATCATCCAAAACGTGTTTGCCAACCCGGAGATGCCAGTCTACAATGCCAATCTCATCTTCTTCGATGCCTATGGAGAATACAAAAATGCATTCTCTAACTTGAATCAAATCAATTCCAACTACAATTATAAATTCATCACGGCCAACAAGACGAGCGATGCAGACGAAGATTTGAGGCTTCCGATTTATCTTTTGACTCTCGACGACTTGGCACTGCTTTTGAATGCGACCGAACACTCACAACTGACGATACTGGAAAGAACTCTGAAACTCGTAAGAATATTTGCAAAGAAAGATGAAGCTTCTCTCAAAGTAAAAAATCATTTGATTGCCAAAGCTATTCTCGCCATTCTGTATTCGAATAAGACGGCTGCTGGTAAGAAAAATGAGATATTCCGCCTCATTCACGATACTAATACACCACAATTCAACTTCAATACACCGATTCAAGGTGTCGGATTCGTTCGTAGCTTCTCGGAATGTTTCTCCATCGACTCGAATGGTCAATTTTCAGAATCAGTCCTCATCAACGAATATATCTTGAGCCATCTGGACGATTCTTTGGAAGAAAGCCTTCCGAATGACATTCAATACTTCACGATAGAAGATCTCGAAGTCGCACTCAATTTTACTTTGATAAGCGAAGGTTTTCAAGAAAACGATGCTCTGCGCGATGCTTCGACCGTTCTTTTGGTTCGTCTTCACAGTATAGTCAATTCTCCTAATAAAAGTTTGTTCATGTATCCAGACTTCATCACTTTGGAACAATATATCACATCTCTCGTCGTCAAACAAAACAGCCGCTGCCAAATAGTCAACATCAACCTCGAAGGAGTAGACGACAATTTGGCCAAAGTCGTCGTCAAAATATTCGCGCGCATGTTCTTCGACTTTGCCAAGAGTAGACCGAATCGCGCATCGATTCCGTTCCATCTCTTTTTGGAAGAGGCACATAGATACGTCCAAAAAGATAACGACCTGTTCTTAATTGGTTACAACATCTTCGATCGCATTGCCAAAGAAGGACGTAAGTATGGATGCCTTTTGGATATCATCTCACAAAGACCTGTCGAAATCTCCGATACCGTAATCGCTCAGATATCGAATTTCATGATATTCAAGATGACTCATCCAGCAGATCTCGATTATATTGAAAAGATGCTGCCAAATATTTCGGCAGACATCATCGACAAGATGTCGAGTCTCCAACCTGGTACATGCATCTCTTTTGGAAGCGCATTCAAAATTCCGTTCATCACATCCATGCAAATGCCAAATCCAAGCCCATACTCATCTAACTGTGATGTCGCGAGCGCATGGAAATAGATTACTAAAAAATCATCGAATCGTTTCGATGGTTTTTATATACCATATTATAAAGGTTATTAAGCACACATTTTGCTAAAAAGGGTAGGTATTTACAATTCTTTTTAATTTCTTGTTAAAAAGTGGTTGACTTTTCTTTTTCTTTTTAATATACTGTTAGTAACAAGAGCGACAACTCTTGATAAATTTTATTATCTGTTATTATCCAAATGATAATAAGAATGTTAGAAAGAAGGAGTGAAAATGGATAATATTATTTTAAAACCGCATATTGAAGAAGATAAAGGAAAACTTGACTCTGGCCTAATTTATCGCGGACCGGCTAACATTATAATTCCGGATACTCATACCGATACAGTAGGCCACGTTCTTTACAACATGGCTTCGACGGAAGGCAAGATAAAACTTCTCGATGCTTACAAAAAAGCTTTGTTCATTATCGATATGAATAACGGTTTTGTAAACTTCGGCGGTATGGCAAATCCTAAATACAACGATCTCGTCCCCAATCAAAAGAAATTGATCGAAAAATTTAGACAAGAAGATGAACTCGTAAGTTTCATTCTCGAATGGCATGACAAATCTGCGACCGAATTCTTATCTTATGTAGTTCATTGCCTACAAGGCACAAAAGAAGCTGAACTCATTCCGGAATTCCAACCCGAAAAGGATAAAGATAATACTCTAATTTTCTATAAGAATTCGATAAACGGAATGTTCAATAGGAGACTTCAGAATATGATAATCGAACTCACAAATCTCAAAGAAGTAGTGTTTGCAGGAGTATGTGCCGATCTCTGCGTCATGGACTTCGTCCGTTCATTTGCTAGATTTCTGACAGAAATCAATCATGAGGCGAAATTGTTCGTCGTCAAAGATTCTATCGATACTTTCGACGCGCCGGGTCATGACCGCAAAGAGTGGATGGATATATCATTAAAAGTTATGTCTCAAGCCGGTGTAGAAGTCGTCGAAAACTTCGAACATTTAGAAGAAAGGGAAAAGACTCTGGGATTACATAGAGTCGCATAAAGGAGGAGAAAATTATGAAAATATACAATGGACATCAAAGACTTGCGAGAAATTATTCGCTATTTAATGACGAATACGAGTACACTATGGGCTGTGGTTATTACTTGAGTGGCAAGGCAGAAAATCTTGCGACATTCGACGTATTCTTTAGAAGCATACCAACAGGTGGAGGATATGCCGTCATGGCCGGATTAGATAAAGTCATACCTTTTATCGAAAATTTGCGTTTTACCGAATCTGAAATCGGTTACTTCGAAAGAAACGGCTATGACAAGAGATTCATCGACTATCTCAAAAACTTCAAATTCACGGGAACCATTACAGCCATTCCGGATGGTACTCCAGTGTTCCCAAATGAACCGATTTTGACGGTAACCGCTCCGATTATCGAAGCTCAAATATTGGAAACTTGCTTACTTTCGATTATAAACGGTGCGATGGAACACGCAACAGGAGCGAGAAGAGTAATCGAATCTTCCCCAGTCCCGGTCATGGAATTCGGTTCTCGCCGCGCAGACGGACCGGAAGCCGGAGTAGATGCAGCTATATACGGGATTATGGCTGGATGTTTGGGAACTAGTAATACTCTAGCTGCCGATATGCTCAACATCAAAGCTTTGGGAACTATGGCTCACAGTTGGATCGAATCTTTCGATACGGAACTCGAAGCATTCTTAACTTTTGCCGAAATATATCCGACGAACTGTGTCTTGCTCGTCGATACGATCGATACTCTCCGTTCCGGTATTCCGAACGCGATTAAAGCTTTCGATTACATGAAAGAAAAGGGTTTGCCTCTTGACAATATCGGCATTCGTATCGATTCTGGAGACCTCGCTTATCTCACTAAGAAATCGCGTATGATGCTCGACGAGGCAGGCTACCCGCAAGCTAAGATAGTTTTAAGTAATGGACTCAAAGCCAAATCTATCGCGAGCCTCGTCGCGTCCGGTGCTCCATTCGATAGTCTCGGAGTAGGCGACAACATCTCAAAACCGGAAGGACGGATGGGTTGTGTCTATAAAGAAGTAGCTCTTTGTAAAAACGGACTATGGATTCCGAAGATTAAGGTCAGCGAAGATGAAGTAAAAACCATCAATCCCGATCGCAAAAAGTTATATCGTGCCTTCGACAAAGATACGGGCTATGCCATCGCCGACGTGATGAAAAGATTTGATGAACCATTAACCAAAGGCGACATGATCATCGTAAGTCCAAGCAACTATTTAAAAAGAAAGAAGATAACGAATTTCGAATTAGTCGAACTACAAAAACCCATCTTTATAAACGGACATCTCGTCTATGACGACCCAGACATATTTACAAAACGCGATTACTGTGCGACGGAAATGGCCCGTATCTATCCTGAAACGAGAAGAGAAGAAAATCCTCAAACTTACCATGTCTCCGGCACAGAAAGCTATGTTGCATTCAAAAATCAGATGATAGAAGATGTCAAAAAGAAGGCTTTGAAATTATAATTACTTCAATTCAGTCTATGCGACTGAATTTTATTTGTCTTTTTGGCAAATAGCCGTAATTGACGAACTTTCGTAGAGAAAGGGGATTGGAATAGCGAAAAAAGTCCGATA
>CAZKKM010000040.1:0-14095 GCA_964553435.1 uncultured Muribaculaceae bacterium
TAGTTTTAGAGGAGTTACTCGGACATTGTCTAATGGTAGATAAATTTCCACATAAGATATTTTTCTTAACTGGAAGTGGTGCTAATGGTAAATCTACTTTCGTTGAAATGATTACTAATCTAATCGGCGACTTATCAAGTCATATAGATATAAAAGATTTTGATGACGGTACTTGTATAGTTTCTTTGATAGGTAAATTGGCAAACATTGCCGACGATGTCGATGCAATACATTTAGAGAAATCTAAAAACTTAAAGACTTTGGCAAGTGGTAATACTATAAGTGCAAGAGCAATATACAGTAGACCTGTAACTATTAGAAATACTGCAACTTTAATATTTACTGCCAATGTACCACCGACTTTTAGAGATAAGTCAAACGGTATCGTAAGACGTCTAACAATAATACCATTTAATAATAGAGTACAATCTCGTATACCTAATTTAGACGAACTATTGAGTACCGACAATGCAAAGAGTTATCTTTTAAATCTAGCACTTGCAGGTGTTAAGCGTATCTACGATAATAATTTTGAGTTATCTATAAGTGAAACAATACAAAATGCAACACGAGATTATTATAAAGAAAACGACAGTTTTATATCTTTTATAGATACAGTAGAGGTTATCGACAGTCGACCGTTTAGTGACTTCTATAGCGAGTACGTAGAATATTGTAGCAACTTAAACATAGAAAACATATCTGCTAATATGTTTAGTCGTAGACTAAAGACATTAGGTTATAAGATAGATGTTAAGAACATCGAGGGCAAGTCCCACAAAGTAATATACAAAAGTTAATACATACGTCATATCTATATTACGGTATTACGTATTTTTTTTGTTTCTCTTTTTATATATCTTTATCTTTTTTCTTCTTAATATTTTTATATAAAAAAATACGTAATAGCGTAATCTCGTAATCGCCCATAAATAGGCAGGTTCTCAAAAAAAAATTTGGAAAAACAAGACCTAAACAAGACCTAAAAATATTTTTGAAATTTTCAAATCCTCGCAAACGCCCTATTTAAAACAAAAAATGAGAGCGACATTTAATCGTCGCCCTCTTCAGGGGGTTTTGGTTCTAATACACTCCATAGGAATCATGAAGATGTACTAGCAGCATGACATTACATCATGCTATATAAATGATACTTTAAAAAATCTTCTTTGTCAATTAATTTTTAAGGCATTTTTACAATTTTCCGTAACTGTAAACAAGTGAATATTTACATTTATTTCACAACGATACTTACAATTCTTTTAGGAATGATTATCGTCTTAACGATCTCTTTTCCATCGGTATATTTTTGAACATTTTCATTGGCGAATGCTTTTTCTTTTATTTCTTCTTCACTTTCGTCGATACTTACTTCGATACTTCCACGAAGTTTTCCATTTACTTGAATACCAATTTCATAAGTCGATTCTACAATTTTTTCTTCATCGTACTTTGGCCATGAACTTGTCGTAAATGAGTCACCTAGTTTACATATTTCGTTCAGTTCCTCAGTGATATGAGGTGCGATTGGATTCAATAGTTGAAGGATAGTGCGATAATCTTTTTTGGTGATGCTATCCATCTTGTCGAATGTATTCAAAAGAATCATGAGTGCCGATACAGCTGTATTGTAATTCATCGATTCGATATCCTCTGTAACTTTTTTGATGGTCTTGTTGATATCACATTCGAGTGTTCGAGAATAACCTTCTTCGTCATTCAATTTATTTTGAAGTCTATAGATTCTATCCAAGAATTTTTTGCAGGCTTTCAATCCTTCTTCGTTCCAAAATGCATCTTTGGTGTAATCGCCTATGAACATTTCAAAAGTTCTCAAAGCATCGGCACTGTATTTATTTACCATGTCTGTAGGATTTACTCCGTCGCCTGCTGATTTGCTGAATTTTTTTCCATTTGAATTCAATATCATACCGTGTGCAACGCGCTTTTTGAATGGTTCGCGATATGGGACTATGCCTTGATCGTACAACACTTGATTCCAAAATCTCGCATAGAGCAAGTGACGTGTCGCATGTTCCATACCTCCGTTGTACAAATCGACTTGTCCCCAATATTTCATCGCGTCCATACTTGCTATTCCGTCCGGATAATTGGCATCCATATACCGAATCCAGTACCAGCTGGAACCGGCCCAGTTTGGCATCGTATCGGTCTCACGTTTAGCAGGTCCACCACAATGTGGACAAGTGGTATTAACCCACTCTTCTACTGTAGATAATGGACTTTCTCCGTTATCTGTCGGTTCGTATGATGGTACATCCGGCAAGATAACTGGAAGGTCTGATTCTGCAACTGGCTGCCATCCGCATTTTTCACAGTAAATCATAGGAATCGGCTCTCCCCAGAAACGCTGACGAGAGAAGATCCAATCTTGGAGTCGATAATTCGTGGTCTTCTTACCGATGCCTTTTTCTTCCAAGAAAGTTAGCATACGTTCGATAGCCTCTTCTTTATCGAGTCCATCCAAGAATCCGGAGTTGATGTGAACACCGTCTTCGATCATCGCTTTATCGCCTTCGAGAGCACGAATTGCATCGTATTTATGTGCATTCGTATTGACAGTTTCGATGAGCTCGTCTTTGTCTATCCATAAGACTTCTTGAAGTTCATCCTCTTCTTTGCTTCGTTCTATCGATTCCAAACTGTTCAGTTTACCAACTACTGTGTGACAAGTGATATGGCGATTTACGTCTTTGTGACGGGCAAAGAAATTGTCAAAATAGACGAATTTCATTTCGTGGTCGATATCTATATCTGTATATCCGGTCTCTTCGATGAGTTCTCGTCGTGCAGCTTCGATAGGTGTTTCTTCGCCTTCGATGCCTCCCATGACAAAGTTAATCCAACCGAATTTTTTGTTTTTAACGCAGAGATATTTTTCTTCTGTCGGGTGTTTGATGACAGCAATTACAACTTTGCGATCTGTGAACGGTTTATCCTGTCTTATTTCAGATTCTCCTGTTCCTACGAAATTCTTTGCGATCACCTGTATGATCGGAATATCGAATTTTTTGGCAAAAGCATAGTCTCTTTCATCGTGAGCAGGAACGACCATGATAGCTCCCGTTCCATAACCGGATAATACATAATCGGAAATCCAAATTTCTATTTCACGATCGTCAACCGGATTGATGCAGGTGAGCCCCTTCACTTTGATGCCGGTCTTTTCTTTCGTAGCATCCGTTCTTTCAATCTCGCTTTTTTTGTGGGCTTCTTCGCGATAAGCTCGAACTTCTTCTAAATTTTCGATTTTGTCGGCATATTTTTCTAAGAAGTCATGTTCCGGCGATAAGACCATCGCTGTCACTCCGAAGAGTGTATCACAACGTGTCGTGAATACAGTAAGTACATCTTCTACTTGTTTCATTTTGAAGTTCACTTCAGCACCGATGCTCTTACCTATCCAATTGATTTGCGCAGTCTTAATTTTATCCAAAAATTCCGTATCTTTGAGTCCTTCTAAGAGACTATCGGCATAGGTGCTCATCGCAAGCATCCACTGGTTTTTGAGTTTCTTGGTAGTCGGATGACCACAGCGCTCACAAACTCCTCCAGCTGCATCTTCGTTCGAAAGGCCGGTCTTACAATTGGGACACCAATTTATCTCTTTTTCGGCCTTGTAAGCGAGACCTGCTTTATAAAATTGCAAAAATTGCCATTGCGTCCATTTATAGTATTCTGGGTCTGTCGTAGAGAATTCGCGAGACCAATCGAGGGATAGTCCCAAAGATTTAATCTGACTTTTGAAAGTTGCAATGCAATCTTTGACCATATTTGCCGGATAGACGTGATTTTTTATTGCGTATTGTTCTGCCGGTGCGCCGAAAGCATCCCATCCCATCGGAAAGAGGACGTTGTATCCTTGAGCGCGTTTCATTCTTGCAAGCGAATCCAAAGCTGTATAACTTCTTACGTGTCCGACATGAAGACCCGAGCCGCTTGGATAAGGAAATTCTACCAAAATATAATATTTTTCCTTCTTTCCCCCGTTTTCGGCCGCAAAAGAGTGCTCTTTATCCCATTTGTCTTGCCATTTTTTTTCGATTTCTTTAAAATTATAATCCATTTTTTCGATATCCTTTCTTTATCAAAATTCTACCTAGTATTTCATAGAGTACGTAGATCAATAGAAAA
Organism: uncultured Muribaculaceae bacterium; assembly: GCA_964553435.1. Taxonomy (GTDB): domain Bacteria; phylum Bacillota_I; class Bacilli_A; order RF39; family UBA660; genus RUG11867. Next base: position 4,156 of record CAZKKM010000040.1, read on the forward strand.
ATCAGAACAACTCCGATAGTGAAGATGAGTACCATATCTTCAGTTACGATCAGTACCAAAGTTGCCGCAAGTGCAATGATAATACCGTCCAGTAAACTGATATATTTGGCTATTTTAAGTGTATCTAACTTTTCCTTATCGAGATCGAATTTGCTCATAAGATATTTCATTTCGATAGCCAAATTATTCGAATTGTTCTTATTTTTTCCTTTTTTAGATGGTTTCTTGCTTCTTTTATATAGCCAGTAACGACTAATAAACGAAATGAGAAAAGCTAAAATGAAGTAAAAAATGTGTTCCACTTGTGTTCTCTCCATCTTTTTGCTATGTAGATTTCTTTTTCAAATAAACTCGTCAAAACCATCTCTTTTCTAAAAAATAAAACGAGCAAAACATTCCCAAAGGACGAATTGCTCGTGGTACCACCTTATTTTGTGCTCTTTTGTCTCTAAGGGGACAAATCCAATCGTCATCCGAGGGTGAGTTTCCAAAAGTTTAGACAGGTCTTGCACCAACCGACCCTTCTCTTTAGTCCAATTTCTTTTAGTATTGGTCCCTCTTCATCTGAGATCAGTGTTATTATATTAAAATTCTCCGACATATTCAAGTAGTTTTAAAAACATTTTGATAAATATGTCACCGAGGCCTTGAGTGGCCAACTTGCGAATGGCGATTCGTTTTTTCTTGATGTCATCATCCGAGAAGATGATATCGCTTATCTTTTCTTTGAGACGTGTCGGTATCTTGAGATCGGATATGATGTGATCGATATCTTCGTTGATGAGGCGAACGGCATCTATTTCTATGTCTTTTCCTTTACAGTTGATACTCAGCTGTTCACTCGTACTGACGAGCGGTGTTTCGACGATGAAATCTTGATCATCCAAATAAGTTTTGACTTGCAGGCGATTCGTCCCCAAGAAGACGATGACGTCGTCGGCAAAGCGTGTATTGCGGAAACGTATCTTGTAACTGCGGTTGTCCGGGATAATGCCCTTTTTTCCTTCGAGAGGTCTTATGATGACAGTAAAATTGTTCGGCAGATAATTGTAATCTATCGAAGTCGTCATGAAATTGCCTTCTTTGTAAGCATTGGATGTTCCATCATCTTCGTACAGTTTATACGTATTATTGCGTCCTGGGAAGATGTGTATTTGCATTTTTTCTGGATTTGAAGTGTCGTTGCGATTGTTCGGATCGAGAATGGCCAATGGGATGATCGCGCCTTGTTTGGCGAAAACGGGATAATCTTCATCTTGGAAGAACGATATATAACGTTTGCCACCTGGGAATTTTTTTCCTGTTTTGAAGTCATACCACATGCCGTTAGGCAAGAACAATTTGACGACCGTACGATTCATGACAGGGTCTTTTTTATCGGTTATCGGGGCGATGAAAAATTCCGTACCAAAATAATACTCATTCTTGTAGGTCGGTTCATCGTACAATTCTGGATAACGATAGTAAAGCGGTTGGATGAGTGGCAGCCCTGTTTTGGAATATTTATATGATTCGCTGTATATGTAAGGTATGAGACGGTGACGGACGTTCGTATAATCGCGAACTATTTTATGAGTTTTGACGTCCCAATTCCATGGTTCTCTTTTGTAATAGTGGCCGCTCAGCGAACTGAAACGGAAGATAGGACTGTACACACCAAGTTGAACATATCTCGTGTATAGTTCGTTATCTTCTATACCATTTTTGAATCCACCTATCGCATGACTCCACCATGAAACACCGATATTCGAACTCGTCGAATTGAATTCAGGAAGCATCTTGAGAGTGCGCCAATCGACGATAGTCTCTCCACTCGTATATGCTGGACACAAATGGGCATTTACGAGTCCGTTACGCGAAAGAATGAGGCCCCGCTTGCCGGGTTCGTTGTTCATATAGTTGTAGAAATAATAATTCATCATACGCAAAGCATAGAGATCTTTGCCACGATAATCGAGTGCGAAAAAGTCGACACCCATTTCATAGAGCGGTGCGATGAATTTTGCGAAGTAATTGCTCATAAAACCTTTGTCGTAAACATTGAATGGCATCTCGGTGTTTTGTCCGTTTGCATTGGCAGGAACTCTTTCCAAGGAGAGATTGAGTCCCAACTGAATATGGTTCGAGTGCAGCTCATCGATGACTCCTTTTGGTTCAGGAATGAGGTCGCGATCGAAAGTCACATCGTCTTTGCTCCATTTGTTTAAGAGTATGACACTCAAGGGTATTTCGTGTTTTTTGAATTGGGCAATCATGGCATAGATGTCATTGACATTGTAAGATTGATCCCTATTCCACCATACTCCCAAAGCATAGCGAGGTATTAGGGGTGGATAACCAGTCAAGCGATAGTAGTCTTTGAGGCAATAGCCAAAGTCTTTGCGATACATGAACAGATACGTATCGATGCGAGTATCGCTTCTCTTTCCCACACTTCCGTCTTTGTTGAAGATGAGATTGTTGGAGTCATCCAAGGAGACGAATCCGTCCGTACTATAGAGACCTTTTTCGAGTTTGGGTATGGAAAGTTTATCGTCGAGACTCGTACAAGTTCCTTTGAAGTTTCGTGCCTCTGCTTGGCCGAAAAACCACATTTTGTCTGTTCCCACGAGTTTGACTTTCAGATATTGGTCGGGAGACAACTTGGTGCCGGTGAAAGGCATCTCTTTGTCATATGATAGCTCGAAGTATTTCGTCTCCAAGGTGAGATGACGATCGTCTTCAGTGACTAAAACACGCGGTACATCGAAATCTCGGAACCGGGCCAATTCGGTCGGTCTATCTTCAAAATTGCCATTTTCACTGTATTCGAGGCGGACGAGTATCTCACTCAAAACGGTAATGCGGTATTTGATGCCTTTGTATATAGCATCGTTTTTACTGACGGCCGCATCGTAGTTGACACCGAATCTCGTTTCAAATTCATTCATCGCTATCGCTCCCTTTATCTATTCTTTATCATAACTATTTTATCACAGAAAAAGCATTCTCTCAAGAACAATGTTGCGATTTGAATAGCCATACCATGAGAAAAACACATCTTTTTCTCAAAGATGTGCCGGAAGATTTATATTCAATCTCTCTCTCTCAATTGCAAGAAGAGTTTTTCTTTGTCGATGATGTTCAGAGTGCCGATAAACTCGAATGTCACTTTGCCCTTTTCGATGATGACGAGGGCTGGAAGTTGGGATATTTCGTATGCTTTTAGAATCGATGAGTCAGGTTTTTCTACCTTTCGATAAGAAACTGGTTCATCTATGTTTTCTACGATTTCTTTTATGGGAATGGAATTTATGAGACAAGATGCCTCATCCTCGTCGTAGAATTCTACGAGTAAAGCTTTGTTTGTGTCTTTTATCAGTTCTTGCAATTCTGACGATGTTATCTTAAATTTCGAATCGATACTGGTCGCTCCGTAGCGGTCTTGAAAGAGCTCTTCGATGCTCATGACATCTTCGTCGTATTCCGTTTGAAGTGCTGCGCGTTCTTCCTCGGTACGAAAAACTTTGACTGCCCCTGCTTCACATGTCATCATGCACTTGCGGCAGTTGATGCAAAGTTCATCATGTACTGCGACAGTTCCTTTTATCTTATCGTAATAAAATGCTTTGGCAGGACATCCTTCTATGCAAGGGCATGCTTCGGCATTATCACATCTTTTTTTATTGATCAGTACACCCATAGTTCGCTCCTTTTATAAGAATATTTTAACATTAAACTTTTTTCTTTAGCAAGAAAAATTTGATGTTTTATATAATATGTCTTTCAGTACGAAAAGAGTTTTTCTTTATTGGAACTGGCCGAAGGTGCTTATATATTCGATTTTCATTTTTACCTTTATATTTATTTTCTACTCGACGCGATATTCGTTTCCTATGGTACCGTCTCCGATCATAGTGCTTACGTATTCAGCAGAAAGATTTATGACCGGTGCAACAGCACCTGGGTGACTCACATAGTTATAGTTCAAGAAGCCATTGTTATCAACATTGAACACATAGGAACCGCCGTCTGCAGCAGTAAAATAAGGAGAAAGCGACCAATACCAATGACTACTGCCACGGTATAAATAATAACTTTGATTTGTTGTATTGTACTTTCCACTTCCTGCAGCTACTATCTCATCTGCTGTTATAAGTCCAACTGGATATGTAAGTGCTCCATTTCCTTTTTCTTTGTCTCTCACTGTATATGAATCAACCTTCTCAGGACATTTGAATGTCGGTCTCACATTTGTATAATTTATCGGTTCTACTCCTGTTCTTGCAGATGATCCATAGAGTGTTGCGTTTTTTCCAAATCCTTTTCCTGTGTCATAGTTCCAACCTGTTACATCTTTTCCTGGTGTACTTCTGTCGTTACAGAAAAGAATGTCTGCAACAGCACTTCCGTATCCTGAATCTTCGATATTCGTTTTATACCAAGTGTCTACTGCTTTTTTGATGTCCGAACTCTCCGTATTCGTCTGAGTTTCTTCCTTGCTCGTACTTGCCGCTGTTCCAGTCGGTCCGTACATCCAGCCTACGTATTTTGCATCCTTATAATTTGTATTGTATGTTTGATTGGTATGAGTAAATCTATTGGAATCATTTTCTCCATTCGCATGAGCTTTCGCTCCATCATAAATTATTCTCAAACTGCCATCTCCATTGATCCTAATTATTCTCCAGTAGAAACCTGCAAATTTAACGTAGTTGTTTGTGACCGCTCCTCGATAGTAGTAACTCGTTCCATAGTCATCTTCCATCTCGAAGATGCCTTCGTCTGTCGTAGCAGGACTTTCAAATCCCGTTTTTACCCCCTTCGATGTTTGAGCCAATTTCTCTATTGGACTTTTCTCATTTCTATCTTCTAAATTGAAATTTGTATAGAATACTGCATTCAAATCTGCATCCTGATTTACATCGTTCAAATAGTTCAATGTCACAGTTAGATTATAATAGTATGTTTTTCCTACAGGAATAGTTAGAAGATTCGCCAGTAACTTTTTAGTGCTCGCTTTAGATTGAGGAACATTTGTCTTATTTACTACTTCTGTATATGGTCCTGCTTCTGTTTCCGAATAACTCAAAGTATAAGTTAAACTTCCTTCCAAATATGTGTTCACTAACCCTTGAAAGTACATCTTCACATTCGCCTCAGCCGTGCCAGTATTCGTTATGGTGAACTTTTTCATGAGTGATTCCCCGAAAGAAAGCTGTCCGGTTATTCCCATATCGTTGTCTGTGAATCTCGCACTCACCGTAGCTGTATTGATCGTCGCTTGGACTGGTTTTGTTTCTCCAGTCGCTGTGAAGTACGCATATGAAATAGTAGTTACGATTGCAAGAACTGATGCTATTCCCACTATCAAGCAGATTCCTTTTTTAGTCGATAATTTCATATATTTCTCTACTTTCTCATAAATAGTATATCATATAATTGCAATTTGTACTACATTCTGTGTATCTTACCAATTGTAGTACATTTCTCTATAATTATTACAAAAGGACGATATTATGAAAAAGAGTGAAAAACATGAGTTTAGATTGCCAAATGTAGAAGAAGAAAAGACTGTATTAAAAACTGTCAGAATCAAATTGTCGACTTTAAATGAAATAAAGAAATTGTCAGATAAAAGCAATGTATCTATCAATCGACTCATCAACGAGTGTATAGAGTTCGCATTGGCAAATCTCAACACCGAGGATATAAAGTAATATCCTTTTTTTGTATAATATAGAGGAGTTGTTTCCATAATTAAAATGGTGAGGCTATGGCAAATATGAAAAGTGCAATATCGTTTGGGCTCGTCAACATACCGGTCGTGTACAGTCCCATCATAAAAAACAACGACACTTCTTTCAATCAGTTACATGAGAAGTGTCTTCATCGTGTTCATTATCAAAAATATTGCGAATATTGTAAGAAAGCTTTGAAGGAAACGGACATCATCAAGGGATACGAATATGAGAAGGATAAATATGTCACTTTTACGAAGGACGAATTGGCGAATTTTCAAATCGATGCTAAAGGAACTATCGAGATAGTCTCGTTTGTTCCTGAGAACGAGATAAGCCCTGTGTATTATGAGAAAAGTTACGTGCTAGGGGTTCCCAAGAAGTCCAAGTCTTATTCTCTGTTCTTAGAGGTGCTTAAAAAATCGAAAAAAGTGGCCGTGGCCAAGACGGCTCTTGCGAGCAAATTTTATTATGTATTGCTTCGATATATGGAAGGAAACATCTTGATGTCGACAATATATTTTGAAGAGGAAGTCAACTTGCCGGAGGTTGCAAGTGTGGCCAAGTTTACAAAAGAAGAGTTCGATATGGCTATGAAATTAGTCGAACATTTATCTGGACATTTCACACCCGAAAAATATGAGGATGATTATCAGAATCGAATAAAAGAAGCAATAGAACGCAAAATAGATGGGAAGCCCGTACCTAAGACGAAGTCTAAAAGAAAAGAGTCGGTCGCTGATTTGATGAGTTCTTTACAGAAGAGTTTGGAGATGAAAGAAAAATGAACTTCGGATCTTTTGTCGCCCCCATGTTGTTGAGTGAAAAAAGTGAACCGTTCGATGACGAGGACTTTATCTATGAAATCAAGTTCGATGGCATTCGTGCGACTTTACATGCAAGTTCCTCAGGAGTAAAAATTTATAGTCGAAGAGGGAACGATCTAACACAGGTCTTTCCCGAGCTGCAATGCATCAAAAAGTCGGTCGAAGGCAAGGTCATCTTCGATGGCGAGATCATCGCTTTCGAGAATGGTGTTCCCAGTTTTTCCAAATTGCAAAGACGAACTCGTCTTCGTGATGGAAAAAAGATACGTGTGATGAGCATCGAAGAACCTGTCGCGTTTGTCGCATTCGATTGTCTATATGAAGGCAAAGATTTGCGAAGTCTTCCTCTTCTTTTGAGAAAAGAAAGACTCGAAAAATATGTTGATACTGAAGAGTTCGTAAAGGCCAAGTTTGTGTCAGGTCAAGGCAGAAAATTGTTTTCGAGAATCGTAAAGCTCGGACTCGAAGGAATCGTTGCAAAAAGAAAAGATAGTCTTTATATGACTGGTCATCGGACAGAAGATTGGATAAAAATCAAAAATTTTGCGTGTGATAAATTTTTGATAGGAGGTATCGTCGAGAATAAGGAAAAAGCTTCCCTACTTCTCGGCGAATATAGAGATGGTTATCTTTTCTTCGTAGGTAAAGTGGCCATCATGAGAAATACTTCTCTTTATGGAAAAGTCGCAAAGACAAAAGAAATGAATAAATCTCCTTTTGTCGATTATGACGAAAATGAAGCAAGATTCATTAGACCGACGATTTCGTGTGAGGTCGTCTATATCGAAAGAACACCGAGTGGACATTTGAGACAGCCGGTCTTGAAGAAAAAAGGAAGAGATATTGTCGATGAAGGATAAACTAGAAAGATATAATGAAAAGAGAAATTTTGATAAGACAAGTGAACCGCAAGGAAAAAAGGTACGGTCTGGTCATAAACACGTCTTTGTCGTTCAACACCATGAAGCGAGACGAGATCATTATGATTTAAGATTGGAATTCAAAGGTGTACTGGTCAGTTGGGCAGTACCCAAAGGTCCTTCTTACGATACAAAAGACAAGAGGCTTGCAGTCATGGTCGAAGATCATCCTTACGATTATAAAGATTTCGAAGGAGTCATTCCCAAGGGTGAATATGGTGGCGGAACAGTCATGCTGTGGGATGAGGGATATTACGAGTGCGAAGGAGATTTCGAGGAGGGGTTACATAGAGGAAGTTTAAAGTTTCGACTTTTTGGTAAGAGGCTCAAGGGAAAGTGGGCTTTGGTCAAATACAAGGAAGACAATTGGCTTTTGATAAAGGAGCAAGATGGAATATGCGTTTTTAACGACATAAGTGTACTCGACAAGAGCATTCGGACGGGACGTACGATGAAGGAAATAGCTGATGGTAAGTCTGTGAAAAAAGTCAGGAATTCGAAAAAGGATTTTATCGTCGAAAGTGTGCAAATAAGCAATCCAGAAAAAGCAATCTTCATGAAGCCTAAGGTGACAAAGTACGAATTGGCCGTCTATTATCAGAAGGTGGCCGAGCGCATGCTTCCATATTTGAATGGCCGCCTATTGAGTACAGTGAGACTTCCAAACGGCGCTGGTGGAGAAAAATTTTTTGCCAAGCATAATTTTTTTGAAGCTGAAGGAGTCGTACGATTTGATATTCCCAACGATAAAGGTAATAAAGAAGATTATTATCATATTGAGAATGCATCTGGACTCATAAGTGAAGTGCAGATGAACAGTTACGAATTTCACATTTGGGGTTCAAAAATCGATAACATAGAGAAACCGGATATGTTGGTATTCGATTTCGATCCCGATGAGGGAGTGTCTTTGAAGAAAATTCGCGATGGTGTACGCGATTTAAAAAGTATATTAGATGAGTTGAATCTCAAGTCTTTTTTGAAAACGAGTGGTGGCAAGGGGTATCACGTAGTGGTGCCTACTGATAAGTTTGCAAATTGGGAAGCGGCCGGAAACTTTGCTCGGGATGTTGCCAAACTCATGGAAAGCAAATGGCCGGATAAATATTCGGCGAACATGCGCAAAGACAAGAGAAAAAATAAAATATTCATAGATTGGGTGCGAAATACTAGAGGCGCGACGAGTGTAGCACCCTACTCCATTCGGCTCAAAGATAAGTGCCGGGTTTCGATGCCCATCAGGTGGAGCGAACTCGACAAAGTTGGCCCTTTTGATGTGACCATCTCGGAAGCGATAAAGAGACTTAAAAGAAAAGACCCTTGGGAAGGGTTCTTCGAACGACCATGCTAGTTGGTCGTTTTCTCTTTTGGACGATTTTGCGTTAGCCTCACAATCTTTCTTCTGTGTCGTATTTTTTGATGTCTTCTAATAGACTTATAAAAATGTCATCTTTGTATATAGGTCTATCGACTTCTATCCAGATATCGCTCGGATTTTTGGCATTTTCGTAAATCTCGTCACGACGAGGTCCAGAGTTACTCGCGTCTTTTCGAAGATTTTCCATTGTCAAAGCTCCATCGAGGTCGTACTTTTTACATTGAAAGTCGCATTCCAACTTGTCTATTTGATAGGCAAAGCGACTTTCTTTGGTTTCGTGAGCATTGAATTCGTCCAACAAATCTTCGATTTCGGCTTGCTTTATGAGTCCTTCAGTGGCCTCGTGAACGGCTTTTTTCCCTTCTAAGAGTTTCTGCTCTTTCGTTATTCCCGAACGAATGGTGTAATCCGGAATGAGTGTCTCTTCCAGTTCATGCAAGATGAGCATCTTATATACTTTGTTCATGTCGATATCGAGGTCGTATTCGCTCGCGATGGCGACGGCCAACATCAAAGTTCCGTAAATATGTTCGGCGATGCTTTCGATGCGGTCATTCTGTACAGATATGTCGAGCCAACCGGTTCGCAACTTTGTCTTGAGGCATTCGGTCAACATGTAAAATTTTATAATATTCTCGTTTTTCATCATGCCCTTTTTTGTCTTTTCGACGTGACTATTGTGACAAGCTTCACAGTAGGCATATTTATAGTCATCTTTTAAAGTTTTTTGGCCTTTCTTATTTTTACATTTTCTTTCCATTTCTATTATCCTTTCAATATCATTACAAATAAATAAATTGGTTATTGTGTTAACATTTAACCAAGCATACACTTTCCAAATGAATTGAATATACATTATGAATAGTTAACCTTTATATATTTGTTTTATAACTAATAATGTCATAATATACAAGCAAAATAAGGACAATGTTTATTGTATATTATGACTTTTCTTCTAATTTTTCTGCAAATTCATTAATTTTATTAATAGAATTTAAATATTCTTTTTCAATTTGCTTTGGGATTATAATCAATAGCTGTTGCATATAAATCGAGAACTTGTCTATATAATACTTTTTCTGATGATCTTATATC
>CAZKKM010000041.1:0-13862 GCA_964553435.1 uncultured Muribaculaceae bacterium
AGAATAGCATATACGTGAAACATTTGAGTGACCACTACCATCATAAAAGCCGTATTCCTCGCTATAATATTTTCTTATGACTGATCCTAAGATTATTTCGTGGGCCCCAAAAAATTTTAAATTATTTAAAGTCTCTTTTAGCTCTAACAATTGATTAGCATCTAGCTGTGCTAAAATCGTCTTAATACAATCTAAGTTTGTATGTTCTTTTTTTTCCATAAAACCTCCACATTTTTATGGTTTTATTTTAGCATAATTTCAAAGATCCAAGTAAAGTTTTTTAGTTAGGCATGCAGTAATCGCATAGAATAAAAAGCACACAATAGTCTGTCTCTTTGATTTAATCTAATTTGATAAATTCATTTGTAAAAATCGAATGCGTGTGGTCGCCAGATGGCTTGTATTTTGATACTAACTTGAACATATTTTTTTCTTCCTTTTATTTATTTTGAACTTATTTTTAATTATTAATAGCATTTATAGGTTTTATTGTTTTTTGTAGCAGATTTAATCATAATTCTATGATTTGATCTACATATTCTAGTGCAGTCGGATCATTCTCTGCAATAAGAACAGTATTATTATTTTTTACAAGTTTGTCGAACATCATCATTACTTGAGTGATATTATTTGTTCCTAAACCTCTTACGGGATTATCAAAGATGTAGACACTTCTATCGCCTAATTTTTTGCAAAGCAACTTGGCTAGTTTTATTCTTTGACATTCACCGCCAGATAAAGAATAAGAACTTTGATTTAGTTTTAAATAATCGAGACCTATATCTTTCAAATGAACTAGTCTTCTCGTTATAAGTTTGTCATCTTTGTAAATATCTAAAGCTTCGCGGATTGTGATATTCGTATCTTCACCCTTCAAAAATTTACTGACACCATAATAAGTTGCCACTGTAGATTTAGAATTTTTAGTTACTGGAGAGGCATCTATGATGTGTGGCCTTCTTATATATTGTTTGTTTTTAACCTCTATTAATCCTCTTCTTCTTTCACTAGCACCTGCCGATTTATCCAATGCTTTAAATATTGCATCTAAATAGGTGCTTTTTCCACTTTTACTTGGACCAGTTACGGAAGTTATTGTATTTAATGTAACTTCTGTTTTATAGTTTTTGATACCTTTAAACTCTTCATAATATGCGCATATCTTTTTATTAGAAATATTTTTTTCTCTTCTAATTTCAATTTTTGGTAGTTTTTTTAAGTATTCTTTTCCGCTCATCGTATTGAGCAAATTGCCACCTTTAGAACCTGATTCTGGACCAAATTCTAAAATTATATCAGCATATTCAAAAATCTCTTTTCTATGTTCTACCACAACAACTGCATTGTTAATTGATAATTCTTTGATAATCCTAGAAAATTCAATTGCTTCCTTATGTGTTGTTCCTGCGAGTGGTTCGTCGATTATTATAAGGGAATCTTTATTATCTGAAAGCTTTAAAATACTATCTAATTTTTCGCTTGTGTTTGATAATCTTTGCGATACTGATTGTATAGATTTTGGGTAGTTTTTAATCTCGCATTTTTCTTTTTTTATTAATGTATCAAAAGCAAATGAACTTTTTCCAGAACCACTTGGCCCAACACAAATGGTAAGTTTGTTAAATTCTATTTCGACATTTATATTTTTTAAATTGTTCGCATGTGCATTCATAACTATTATATTTTTCATAATTCAAAGTACGCAATTGCACTCATTTTTTCACTCCATTTCCTATTTACTCTTATGAGGGGTTACGAGGTAATTTAATTGTACCAAATTTCCCAGTAATTTCCTAGTAAATTTTCCCGTGTAAAATGAAAACTGAAAGAGAGTATAGAAATCGATAGAAAAGTATTTACTTTAGAAAAAGTTCTTCATATAATAAGAAAAATGAAAAGGAGATTTATATTATGAAATGGAAGAAAAAAGTGACCTCAGTAGTCAGTGCTTTCTTGGCTTTAGCCGTGATGACAAGCTCGAGCGGTTACGAGGATGATAAAAATAAAGACGACGATTGCATTTTGGATTCGACATCTCAAAGTGTTGATGTTGATGATGAAGATATTTCGAGCGAACCTAGTATGACAGTTCGGGCAAGCGAATCTGTTGAAAAAGTGGAGGAATATGTCACTTATGAACCGGTCGAGACTGAAGTTGATGTTCAACCGGTCGAAAGCTCAGCCACTTATGAAGTGGATAGGGTAGATGATAGTATCGATAATATGGGTTATTCCGAAAGATGTGCGATGATCGACAAAATGAATGTCGAAGGAACTTTGAAAAATCTTCTTTATAAAATGTCCGAGCATTTAGATAGTTGTGCTTGTAGAGATACTTTCTTGCGTTTGATCGACGCAAGAAAAGATGAAATACCCGAATTATTGGTGAGATTTGTAGATGAATCATATTCCGGCATTTTTACGAACATTCACAGTTCCGGAGAAGAGGTGGTTTATCCTGCAGATAAAATTGTCGTCTTCGACAATAGGGATGGAGCAGTCGATTTGCCAAAATGTGTCTATCTGTTAGATGATCCTTCAATATTCGGTGGATATTCTGTCTTTCGTGAAATAATCGCTCCACACGGAGGTATAATCGGATACAACGTAATCGTCACCGACAGAGACAATCGAATCGTGTTGACCATGCGTGAACTCTACGGTGAAGCTTCCTATTCGGTAGTGGGTGCAAACTTACATGTCACAAAACTCGAAGATTATTTGAATTCTGTCGGTCTTGCATTCGTTATGAAAGATAATTACCAGTATGCCGATTTATACGAACTTGGCTTCGACTTGAGTAAAAAAGTGGGCGATTATACTGCAGACGATGGAATTTACTCCGCCGAGGATATTCTCGTTTTGGAAGTGCCAAAGACGACGGGAAGCTGGTTCATTTCGAACAAAGGTAATGACAGCCCATACTATTTTTTGGTGAAGCAAGGGCCTTATCTTTTCAAAGAAAATACGGTAGTATGCAAGTCTCTTTTTCACGAAGATGCATTTGTAACTTACGATTCGACTGGACTCTATGGGCTCGTCTATCACGATTATATCGAACATATTGCTATCAATTGCGATAATGACAGTACATATTTTGAATCGATCGTATCCCTCGACGAATTCATGAAGAATAAGGGATATGAATCTTTCGAAGGAGGGGTTTGTGATAAAAAAGAACTCGCCGTTTTGTACGGCGAATTGTGTAAAGCATCTTTGCCGGAAGCAGACAAGGCCATGAAGATGAAGCCGAAAAGTGACAAATAAAAATAACCGCAATCGATGCAGTTATTTATTTTTTTTCGAAGAATGTAGCATCTACTCCGCATATTGGACATTTGAAGTCTTTTGGAAGTTCATCTCCATAATATACGTATCCACAGACTTTGCAGATCCAAGCGGTTTTGCCGGATTCAGTTTTTACTTTGACGAGCTCGTCTTTGTGTTCTTGATAGTAGCCATAACTCATCGGTTGGGCATCGTCGTAAACATCCGCTTCTACTAGTTTTCCGATGAAAAGGGTATGGGTTTCATTTTCTATAGTGTCGACTTTTTCACATATCATATATCCCAAGGAGCCTTTTATTATCGGCAACCCCATTTCTTCGACAGTTTCCGTGTTTTCAAATTTATCGATGTCGCGCATCGAATTGAACCCAAAAGTCTCGATCGTCTGTGAATCTACATTCATTCCCAAAACAGAAAGAGCAAACGAATCGTTTTCATATAGAAGTTCATTAGTGTAGTTTTTTTTCATCACGGCGACGGCGATGAGAGGGTTTTCAGATGAACTAATTTGAGAGACGGCATCGACGATGCATCCACCACCTGAGGTGGAAAGGACGTACATTCCCTGAGTTATCTTTCTCGTAATCTTTTTGTTTTTCATCAGCTTCTCGCCGCCCCATCTACAGACAATATGTTTCCGGTAATGTAGCTTGCCAGGTCGCTAGCAAGGAATAAAAATGCGTTTGCGATGTCGCGAGGTTCCCCAATTCTTCCAAGAGGAATCGATGCGACGATAGGTGCAATTTGGCTTTCTGGTAGGGATGCGATCATATCGGTTTTGGTCACTCCAGGAGCAACGGCATTGACGCGTATATTGAACTGAGCCAATTCGCGAGCCAAAGATTTCGTTATGCCATTTACGGCAAATTTGCTGGCCGGGTAACCGACTCCTGATGGTTGACCGTATAGGCTCACCATCGAACTCGTATTCAATATAGCTCCTCCACCGTTTTTTTTCATAAACGGTACGACAGCCTTGGTGACATTGAAGATGGCGCATACATTTAAATCCATTATCTTTTCGAATTCTTCCGGGGTCGTTTCTTCGATCTTTTTATTAGCCGAGATGCCTGCATTATTGACAAGTATGTCGATATGTCCGTATTTTTCGATTATATCCTCGACGACTTTTTCTATTTCACTATAATCATTCAAATTTGGGTAGTAACCGGTCACTTTGTGACCATCTTTTTCGAGTTCTGAGATAGCTTTATCTACAGATTCAGCTTTGGATCCCAGCAAAATCACTTCTGCGTGGTTCTCTTTGAAAACGCGAACTGTTTCGAGTCCGATTCCCCTCGTTCCTCCTGTTATTAGTGCAACTTTTCCTTTTAACATTTCAATTCTCCTTTTGTTTCTAATTATAAAGATTATTTTTCAAAATATCAACTATTTGAGTATTTCGAGCAATTCTTTGACGATGAGCTCGCCGCGTTTCTCGATAAAAGTATCATATTTTTTTATATCGAGGGATATGCCCTTTGGTCTATAGGCGAACGTATTTCCGAGTTTGACCCAATCTTCTAAAGACATCTTCGATTTCTCTTTATTTATCTTTTCTCCGATCAGTTGAAGGTTGGCCAACAGGTCGCGTTCTTTTCCGTGACCGGCCCTTTTCAAAAGTTCTGCCGAATGCAGATGATCTTGATTTACAGTTTGACCAAATTCGACATTTACATTGGGATAAAGTAGAGTCAAAATCATGAACGTATATTTGTCATCTTTTTTGTAATTCAACCATTTGGTGACAGTATCTTTATCCACCTTGAAGTCTTTATCTCCCGGGAATACTGTGTTCGAAAACAGTTGTAGACTGAACTTTTTCTGATTTTTTAAGGCATCGCGAGTTCTGGATAAAGCCGTATTAGATGAAGCTCCAAACAACTTCTTGAGTTGAGCTATTATGAGATATTTTTTTATTTCTTCTTTGCATTGTTTGTCGAGTTTACCACCATTGTAGATATAGTAGACTATCGGGATGACGGCATTGTAGGCGGTGATGTTCTTGTTAGCAAAGCCTTTTTTTAAAAGAAGAGCTACCGTCTGGCTTATCGCATCATCTATCTTATTCCAGTTGACCTTTATTTCTGAAGCAATTTTTCTAAATTTGCCGACATCCATCTTCATCTCATCGCTGAAAAGATAGATAGAAGTCTGCATGATGAAGTTCACATCGAAAGCAAAACATTTTGTCGATTGATGAGTGTTGATTTTTTGTAAAAATGTGGTAATTTTCTTTTTGGCATCCGGCCATTCTAAGACGACGTTCGAGAACAACAAGTCCGATTTGTTCAAATGAGTTCCTCCGTTGTTTTTTCTTATGAACATTTCCAAGACTTCTTCGTAAGGTCTCTCTTTTTCAATTTCATAATAAGATAATATCTTTTTGTTGCGGGAATTTTTATCACAGATGATCGCATACATCAGTTTTTTTAGTGTTTCTTTTGCTTTTTTGCGATCTATGCTATTTTCAAAAGTGAAATCTTCGAGAGTGGAAATGATGTCCGACACGGAGTGGCAATTGAGAATACTTCCTACGGGGAACCATCTGTATTCTTTGGAATTTGTATTTTGTTCTTCCATCTCGCGATCGGTTAGGAAAGCAAACTCGTAAACTAAATTATCATCATCGGCGAATGCTTCTGGTCTTTCGATCAAGTTCAAATAAAGGGACATGTTGCTCTTGCGAGTGCTGTCCGAGTAGGTGCCTAGCAATCCCAAGTAAAGAGATTGTATTCTTTGTTGACCATCCAAGACGGCCAAGACTTTTTTGTTCTTTTCGATACGAGGCAGAATTTCATTGGCTGGCATCTCGAATTTTTTGCATGTGCTCAAAAATTTGTAGAAGACTATATCCTTCTTGTTCACTTGTTCGACACTCACGTTCCAGACGAGAAATTCTCCCAATGGGAATTCTTGCATGAGGGAGTCGAATAATCTGTATATCTGTTTCTTATCCCATACGTAGTTTCTTTGAATGGCTGGCAAAATGAGCTCGTTGTTTTGAACGGCATAGATCAAATCTTCGATCGTGTTAAACACTTTAAAGCACCTCTTTCTTCTCACAAACAGTATAGCATATTCAAAACTTTTTTACAGCAGTTTTTACTTCTTCAGGAATGTCATTTCAAAGACATTTTATTTTATGCGTCACTGTGGTAAAATAATCGTAGAGGTGATCATGTGATGGAGTATATGGAAGATACTATTCGGTATTACGATGAGAACAAAGACGAATACATGCAAATGTGGAATGTCAATTTCTTAAAAAATGTCAATTTCATTTATCCAGATTTGTTCGTCGGATATCTCGAAAAGGGAGCACACATTCTCGACTTAGGGTGTGGTTCGGGACGAGATTCTCTTCATTTCACCGAACTCGGCTATGATGTTACGGCCATCGATGCCTCTAAAGAAATGTGCGATTTGACCGCGAAGATTTGCCCGGCCAAAGTGATCAACATGAATTTTTTGGATATGAATTTCGACGAAGAATTCGATGGTATCTTCGCATGTGCATCTCTTCTTCATTTAAATGACGAGGATTTGATCACGTGCTTGAAACTTTGCATGAAAGCTTTAAAGAAGGGTGGAATGTTTTACATTTCGTTCAAATACGGCGAAGGGTCGAGGTTCAAAGGCAAGCGCTTTTTTAACGACATGACAGAGGAGAGATTCGCCGGTTTTGCTGATAAAATCGATGGATTGGAAATCATCGAATTGTGGAAATCAGAAAGATACGGGGATCATATTCCCTTTCTAAATGTGCTTGCGAGAAAGAGTGGGTGAGTTGTGATGAAAATAAACGAGCCCAAAATTGTTGGTGGCGAACTTGTAAGGTTAGAAGATGTAGAGAACGAGACAACCGTACGTGCTTTCAAGTTTGTAGGAAATAGCGAGAAAAATTTGCGTTTGAGCGAGATATGTTTCGAAGAATGTACGTTCGAAGATATAAATTTTAATAGTATCGATCTCAAAAACTGCGATTTCATCGATGTCGTATTCAAAAATTGTGATTTGTCAAATAAAACTTTCAATGAACGGTTCTTCAACCGAGTCGAATTCATCGATTGCAAATTTGTCGGGACGAGTTTCATCGAGACGACTTTCAAGGATGTAAGATGGAAAAATGTTCATTCCAAATATGTCAACTTTTCGGATGCCAAGTTAGAAGGAGTAGTGTTCGAAAATGCAGAACTTGTCAATGCAGTGTTCATGGAGACGAAGATGAAGAGAGTCGATTTTTTAAAAGTCGATTTCACGGAAAGCGAGTTTTTTCGTACACCGCTAGCGGGAATCGATTTATCTTCGTGCGACATAAGCGGTGTCAAATTCGACTTTTTATCTTTGAAGGGCATCACTATAAGCATTTATCAATGTCCGAAATTGGTCAGCATGCTCGGAGTGAAAATCGCGGATGAATAAAGAAAAAAAGGAAGTGTTTTTTTGGATCAAGAGAAGATAGGAAAATTCATAAGAGAACTTCGAAAAAGAGAAAAAATGAGCCAAAAAGAATTTGCTCGAAAATACGGGGTCACTTTTCAGGCTGTATCGAAGTGGGAGAATGGCAAGAACATCCCCGATATCGCCATTTTAAAGAAAATATGTGAAGATTACGGAATGAATTTGGATGATTTTTTAAAGACCACTATCGTCAAAAAACGAAGTACGAAGACATTTATCATAGTCGGAGTTTTTATCGTGGCGGTCATATTCATCGTTTTGTTTATGAGAGTAAGGAAAGATGAGGGATTCGAATTCAAGACAATTTCCACGTCGTGCGAGGACTTCAATCTCTATGGAAGTATAGCATACAACAACAAATCTTCTTCGATATATATATCGAACATCACATACTGTGGAGGTGACGACGAGAATACATACAACGAGATAAATTGTGTTCTTTACGAGATCGGTGATAATGGAAAAACTAAAATAAGCGAACTTTCATATAAAGACGAGAATTCTTCGCTCACTTTGGAAAAATTCTTACAGGTAATCGAGTTTAAAATCGACGATTATGCACAGTCTTGTAAAAAATACAAAGAGAATAGTCTTCGTTTGGAAATAGAGGCTAAGACCGATGGGGAAAATGAAATCTTTTACGAGATACCGATGAGGCTCGAGGATAATTGTACAAAGTGAACGGCTCTTCGCAAATTCAACCGCAAGTTGAGTCTTTTTTTTCTTTTATTTCTTGTAATTTTTACATGATTATATTATGATTAAGATGTAGAAAAAGGAGAATTGACAAAATGGGAAAAGAAACAAAAAAGACTATAATGCAATTCGTGGGAGCTATAGTTTTGATCGTCGCCATCGTCGGAGGTTTGATGTTCTTGACGAGAGAAGCAAAGGTATCCGACGGAGAAAAATTCAAAAAAGAGTACGAATCATTGAACGGAACGACGAGGAAGAGCGATGGGGCAGTTTACGGAGAAGTGACAATCGATAAAGATAATCCTATCACATACGTGACAGCCAAGGAGGCAATCGAAGTTTTAGAAAGTGAAAAGGCCATCATGTATGTCGGTGCGCCCTGGTGTCCTTGGTGCCGCAATGCGGTGAGTGTGCTCTTCGAACTTGCCAAAGAATACGATGTGGATAAAATCTATTACTTGGAGTTGGATGACATCAAATCGAACTACGAAGTGAAGAACGGTCAATTAGAAAAGAAGAATTCCGGTACAGATGATTATTACAAACTTTTGGAAAAGTTGGGCGATCGATTGGAAGACTACGTCTTGACTGGAGATGATGGCAAGAAGTACGACACCGGCGAGAAGAGAATATATATGCCTTATGTCATAGCAGTACGAGACGGCAATATTGTCGCGGATAAGGTGGGAACTGTCACTTTGGATGACGGACAGTCCAAGTATGAAAAGCTTACGGATGAACAGCATGTTCAGCTTTCGAAGTCGTATAAAGTGCTCTTCGAAGGAGCTTATGGTTCAGGAGAAGTCGATTGCGACGAGGAAGCTTGCAATTGACAATTATGTGAATATCAAAAAAGCCGAGCACAAACGTTCGGTTTTTATTTGGAAAGATTTAGTGGTCCAAGACTTCGTCGATGAGACCATATTTACAAGCGGCATAGGCATCCATGTAATTATCTCGTTCGGTATCTTTGTTGATGCGAGAAACTGTCTTGGAAGTAAGTGAAGCTAAGAGTTTGTTCATCTTATCTCTCAGTCGCAAGATGCGTTCGGCATGTATCTTGATGACGGTCGCCTGGCCTTCAGCACCTCCCAAGACTTCATGTATCATGACTTCGCTATTCGGAAGAGCATATCTCTTTCCTCGAGCACCTGCGGCCAAGAGAAAAGCTCCCATCGATGCAGCCATGCCGACGACGATAGTCGAGACATCGCTTTTTATGAAGTTCATCGTGTCATAGATAGCGAGACCAGCACTTACTGAGCCGCCAGGACTGTTTATATAAAGAGATATATCGCCATGTCCTTGTGAGTCGAGATAAAGGAGTTCAGAGATGATGATGTTTGCCAAATCGTCGTTTATTTCTCCGCTCAAAAAAATTATCCTATCACTCAACAAACGCGAATACAAATCGAAAGCCCGCTCACCTGAAGATGTGCGTTCTAAAACAGTTGGAATTAAAGTCATTTTTTTCACCTACTAATATGATAGTGTGAAATATCGTTTTTTATACAGTCATCTTTTCGGAATAAGTGTCGGAATAAGTAAGATGAAGAGTATGAGAGGATAGAAATAATATAGAGCTGTCATAATATCGCTTCGGTTACAGGCAAATGTCGAAGCGAATATAGCTGCGATGAGGGGAATATATTTTGTGGCAGATTTCTTCAATTTCATGTTTCGGAAACCGGTCGCGATGGTAGAGACGAAATCGGTCACAATCATGATGACAAACAAATTTTCGACGTTCGAGAAGAATTCGTAAATTTTTATTCGTTTGAGTAAAACGAATTCGGGATATCTATATAGCATGGCTTCTCGATTACCTAAGACACTCACGACGAGAAAAGACATGACGAATACGGTGAGTGTCGAGGTGGCAAAATTCAAAAGAAGTGATTTTTTATCTTCGAAGTCGTGTAGACAGAGAACGGGAGTGACAGCGGTCAAACAGTATATGAGAGCTCCTGCGGCAATTTCTTTCCATTCGAATGAAAGTGGAAGAAGATTTTCAAATTTAGCATTGTTAATGAGAATTCCGCTCGAAGCAAAAAACATGAATAGTGAGTAGGCAAAGAGAATGAAAATCGTTCTTTTGAATCCCTCTTCTTTTGTGCGTCCGACAATGAAACCACATATGATAGTAATCGAAACCAAAATAATATTTGGAGTCTGGTTCAAGTACATCGTTCCACCCAAGTTGGCCAATATGACCGTGGACAAGAAGAGAAGTATGAAACCGGAGAGTCTTTTGAGCCAAATGTTATCGTTGGGCTTTTTGACTAGCCAAAGAATCAAGAAACTCAAGATAGCTCCGATTATTTCAGAAATCCAAAATCCATTTTTGGCGATATTCAAGATCAGCGAAAGACCGAATCCCCAGAATAGAAAACGACTGTAAAAAAATGTTTCTTTATTTCCCATTTTTTCCTCCTATAGAGTCCAAAAGAAGACCTTTTTCTCCTATTACCAAATCGGAAGTAAAGACGTATTCTATTTTTTTCCAAGTGTCGTCTTCGACCAATTTTGGATAATATAAATAATATGAATGATTGAAATTGAACATATCACTATTCATGGTTTTGGCATATTCGACGGTCTTTGCGGCATATTCTTCTACTCTAGTGTTCAGATCTCTTTCGATTTTGGCCAGATCATCTTGATTGAGATGATTCGGTGTGCGAGCATCGAGCAAGCGAGCTTGTCCTTTGAGACTCAGGGTTATTTTGTTTTTTTCTATTTTCTTTTCCAGTTTGTATTCGTGAATGTCGAAAGTAAAATCTCCATATATTTGAAACATTTTGTTTTGTCCAGCGAGCATATTGGCAAAAAGAGCGGCATTTTTGTCTATATCGAAGGCAAGTGTGTTATTTGTGAAGAGGTAAGTATCGGTGAGCGAAATGATATCTTCATCGATAGTGAGTCCTCCTACCATATAAGTGTTGTCACGCAGATAAGCATAGATGAGCTCGCGAAAGGTACCCGGTCTATAATAGCCGTTCCCCTCTTGATTTCGTTTGGCACTCATGCGAGCCAGCTCTCCGAATGATTCGCGAGGAGCAGGTTCGAATTTTAAAATTTTGTCGATGTCTTCGGCGACGAATACATAGAAATCTTTGCGAAGTTTAGTATTTCTTAAAAGATAGTCGAAAAAATCATCGAGGCCTCGTTCAGCAACGGCCTTGCTCACAACTAGAGTTTTCATGTGACTATAAAAAGGGGTGGATGCCGAACCGAAGAAGACGTCGTTCATGGCTGCCTCGAGAGTGTTTCCTTTTCCTTTTAGGTAATAAGAACCTTTGGATGCACTTTCACTAGTATCGAGAACTTCGATGTCGATTTTATAATCGCCATCTTCGTAGTCGACGATCATACTCGAAACGATTTCCAAATCATTTAGTTCGTTGTAGTCGTAACATCCCGTACAAAATAAAATTAGTACGATGATCAATATTTTTTTCATATATAGTTCCCTTCGTTAAGATTTACGTTAGCGAGGATTGCCATAAAAGCAATGAGCACCATCGAAAGTCCGTAAAGTCCCAAGAAACTTGAGGCCAAAAGAAAGACGAAGCGCATCACCCGCAAAGCATTCACCAGCTTTACTTCGGTGAATATCAGACTCGAGATAAAAGATATGGCGACAACTATTATCATGATGGGGCTTACGAATCCCGCATTGACTGCGGCTTCTCCCAAAATGAGAGCTCCCAATATCGAAGCACTGCTTCCGTAATTGCTAGGAAATCTGATGTCCGATTCGCGAAGTATTTCGCAAATTATGAGCATGATGACAGCTTCGACGATGGCCGGAAAAGGAACACCACTACGTTGTTCGGAAAAACTGATGAGCAGTGACGTCGGTATGGCTTCTTGATCGAAGTTGATTAAAGCGATGTATATGGCAGGAGTCATTACTGTCAAAAATAGACATAGATATCTTAAAATCTTGATGAAACTGTCCGTCGTAAAGGGGTTTATGAAATCCGAAAAATGGGCATCCAAAATGAGAACGAAGGGTGTGTTATCGATAGTGATGGCGATGTAACCCTTGAGTAGGTAACGGGCAACGATCGCCGGCTTCTCTGTCTTCAAGATGGTCGGAAAAATATTGTCTTTTTTCAATTCTTCTACTATATCGTGCGAATCGATGACCTCACGATCGGCTAGTGAATCGAGTGTGATTTTGGTTTTGGCAAGAGCCGTATCGTCTATTTTATCTTCTATGTATATGATGCCTAGTTTCGTCTTCGTGTAGATGCCACGGTCGACTGCTTCGATCTTCAAATTGGCATTTTTAATTCGCCGTTTTATTAGGCCGACATTCTTTTGATAGTTTTCACAGAAGGCATCTTTCGGGCCATACATATTAGGCTCAGTTTGACTCATCGTTATGCCGCGATCGAGATTAGCTTTTGCTTCTACAGAATAGATTTTGTCTCTGTGAAAGACGACAGCAAAACCGTTTTCCATATAATAGAAGACATCATCTACTTTTTGCAATGCGGTGAGTTTTGGTCCGCCCAAGACTGGTTCTAGTTCGACGACCTTTTTGGCTATATTGCGATATGCGGATATATTTTTTATGATAAAGTCGTTTACCAGATTAGAATCGACTAAACTTTCAAAGAAAATAACATATATTTTATGCTTGGTACCAGAAGAAATTTCTCGCAAGACGAAATCGGGATTGCCTTTCAGCATCTTTTGTATATATTGGACATTATCATTCATGTTCTTCACCATCTTTAGTATGGCAATAAATTCCTAAAACTTACCTCATTTTTTAAAAAGTTTTGGCAAAGATATGTGTCGTATGGTATATTAAAGTTGTATACGATAAAGGTGAGGTAAGATTATGAAAAAAAAGATGAT
The DNA here is from genome assembly GCA_964553435.1 of uncultured Muribaculaceae bacterium. GTDB lineage: Bacteria > Bacillota_I > Bacilli_A > RF39 > UBA660 > RUG11867. The sequence continues at coordinate 13,324 of CAZKKM010000041.1, forward strand.
TTTGTGTTTTGGATTGGTAACGGTTCTCGTCATTTTTCTCTCGGGATGTGGGAAAGATACGCAAGAGAATTCATATAAGCAAGGTGAGACTTTTTCTTTTATGGGATTGAATTTGACTGTAGAAGAGGAGTATTTTTTCGCAGATGGTATCGGAGGTAAAACTTTGATCAAGATACCTATGAAAATAGAGAACACATCGAATAGAATGAACAAATTGAAAGAAACATACATTTCTGTGAATGGACCGAGCGGAAGTAACATCAAGACAGATGGCGGCATGATGAAAAAAGACGGAATAACTCAGGCTGAGGATTTGCGAGAAGGGGAGTTTTATACGAAGTATCTATATGTAGATTATGCGCAAGATGGTATTTATACTTTAGTTTTCAACGATTTTACGAGTTCATCGATCAAAGTCGAGGTGAATATAGCAAAGTGAAAAGATCGAGATGAAATCTCAGTTTTTCACTTTTTTTGGCAAATAGCCATTATTGACGAACTTTCGTAGAGAAAGGGGATTGGAATAGCGAAAAAAGTCC
>CAZKKM010000042.1:0-9871 GCA_964553435.1 uncultured Muribaculaceae bacterium
ACCTAAATTGTTAGAAAAAATTAGACCTATATTAAAAAAGAGAAAAGAATTACATGAAAAATATTCTAGAAAAGCAGATGCTTCTACTTTAATGTACTCCGATTCGGATAATAAAACCGTTATACCTTTTGAAAAGTTTATTACTGATTTAGCAACAGGTTATACAAGTGGAACTCCAGTATATAGTGTAACGGACACGATTGATGAAGATAAAAAACGACTTCTTGAGTTATTGTTGGACAAGAAACAAACTGATGAAGACTATAAAAAAAGTATGGAAATTATAATCGATTATGTGACGAGTTTTAATGATGATGCCACAGAGAATTATGATTTGATTCATGACATACTTGAAATGACCGCGTGCTATGAAATTCTATACGAAAATGATGATAATGAAATAGTTTACGCAAAATACGATCCACTTCAAACTGTTGCGATATGGGATTATAATATGCCAGCAAATCTGATAGGCTTGATTCGTGTATGGGAAGAAGAAGATTTATACGATTCACTTACTACTAAAGTCGAACTGACCGACATAAATGGTACAAAATCTTATGATGTAAATGGCGAAGTAGTTTCGGAAGGGGAATATGAAAACCACAATTGGGGTGATGTCCCCGGATTCGCTGTCGAGGTAGACTTTGCAATATTTGAAACGTGTGAAGATATAATCAGAGCATTTGAGCAACTGATACAAAATGTACGAAACACCTTTGAATATAATGATAGTTACTGTAAACTAGAAATTAAAAACTACGTTCCTGAAAACCCTATGATTATAACAAATGACGAAGGCAAGGAAATATTGAATCCGGCTCGAGTATTAGAAGATGAGCGATGGATTAAGAGTAGGACTATATATGTTGGCCCTGATGGCGACGTCGGTTGGTTGACTAAACAATTGGATGCAAATGGTGTTACGACAATATTAAAAACATATATTGTTTTGATTTTCCAAATAGCAGGTATACCAAATACAAGCGATCTAGCATTCAACAGCACAGACCTAAACGCAAGTGCAATAGATCGTAAATTTTATGTGATGAATATGTCCACCGCGAGTATTGTTGCACAATTAAAAAAGGCATATACGAGACGATGGGAATTAATATTTGGCCGAATAAATCTTAAAAAAGGGACACAATTTGATTTTAGAGATATCAATATAGAACTTCCTAAAAACTTACCTGCCAATGATGATGAAAAAATAGACAGTATGCTCAAACTTCAAAATATTTTATCTTTACAGACTATTATTGAGAAGTTAGGCTATAACTATCTTGACGAAAAGAATAAAAAAGATGCCGAAGCCGAGGATAACATGCTGAATAATATTGAACGTATGAAAATGTTAGAAGGTGCTGGTGCTGAAATAGGAGATAGTACATTGCAAGAACAAACTGGAAAAGAAGAAATGCAAACTTCAAAATCTAGTGATGATATCATTAAAGAGGTAGACGAGAAGAAAAAGGATGATGAAGAATAGAGGTGTTTAAATGACAAACGAGGAAATATTAAACTCTCGGTGGAAAAGCGTTGATAAATACCTTAAAAATTATCTTAAACATTATAAAGAGATTAATTTTAAAACAAGAGACAGCCTTCAAACGATTTTTGATAGTATAGATGTTCCATATAATGATCTCAACAAAACAGTGCCGTCACACATTAAAAACCGCTTAAATAGATATATCGATGAATTGAAAGAGAACAACTTATTACAGGGTTATTTTGGATATACAGCGAAGTTACTACGCAATCGCAAAAGTATTAATTATGGAGAATATCTTGAATTTATGATCTTAAGTGTGTATATCAAAGAATATTACGAAATAAAGGACTATAATACAGATTCGTTTTATCGTATTTGCGAGAATGCTTATAATCAGGGAATAAAAGACATAAGAAGAATAAAAACAGTTAAAAGTGAGACATTTAATATGTCCATTTTTTATACATTAATGAATCTTCCCCTGTTAGAAACGACTGCGGAAAATTATCTTTATTCAATTTCTCTTACAAACGCAAATGATATGTATAAACAAACACTTATTAATCTTCAATTAGAAAAAGGCTTAAATGTGGACAATCACTTTTTTAGGGATGTTTTTCAAAAGCAAATGAATAGATATATCAATTTTAATGGTGATAAGTTGAGCGGCGCCATTGTGAACATATCCGAAAATCTTGTAAATAAATCTTACTTACAAGCAGGACTAGACAATGACGTCGAACAATGCCGATTTATTTCTGAAATTGATAATAGAACAACAAAGATGTGTGAATCTCTTGATAATCAGTTATTTTATTTAAATAAAATGAACATATACCAACGATATAGTGAAGCCGACAAAAAGTATGTAACTTACCACACAAATGGATTGGCATTAGGCGAAAACTTACCACCTATCAACAATCACTTTCATTGGTGCAGGAGTACAATAACATATTTGATTGATAAATCTTTCGAAGATATTTATAATATAACTAACAAAGAAGCATTCTTTGAAAAGATAAATATGAAAGACGTTGATAAAAAACTAGAAGAGTATGAAAAATCGATTAGACACTCCGACAAAGAAAATATGATAGTTATATGTCCTGATGGAATAGTTTATCGCTTTATAGGCGACACGGACAGTGTAACTCTTAAGGATGTAGACTTGACAGGTGCGATAATAACCCATAATCATCCAATAGAAGAAACATGCTTTTCTTTTGAAGGAGATGATAGAAGGTTTTGGAATAGTCATCCTGAACTAAACGTTTTAAGAGGTACTGATGAAATATACACTTATCAGTTTAGTAGAATAGATTTAAATATCGATCATACCATCTTATACGATAATATCTTCGATATGCCTTTCGAAGAAAGTCAACACATACAAAATATCGAAAAAGCAAAGGAGTTCCATTATGGATATACGAGAAGACAAATTTCAGTTAAATAACTTTAAAAATGGTAGTCCCGAAATGATTAAAGAATTCAATGAACGATTGACTGAACTATTCAAAAAGAAACTTCCAACTAAAGAAGCCAAAATTGAATTTGAAAAAATAAAAAAAGAACTCAAAGAAAAATACAACACTCAAAAAAAATGAGTGTTTTTTCATCTAGTAATAGCACAATTTGGTAGTGTACGTGCCTTGGGCGCATGGGGTTGGGGGTTCAAATCCCTCTTACTAGACCATTTATGCCAGTGATGGCGCCGACTCAATAGAAATATTGAGTTTTTGTTTGGTTTAATTCACCGTAACGAATTGGTGTAATTCACCTTAAACATTGTTTGGGCGCTTTCGCCCGTGATAGAAAGGACGTTGATTATGAAAAATAATCAAAAATTTATGCCTCTTCATATTCAGTTATTTGCTGATGGAGAAGGTACAGAGGTAACTCCAACCGATAATGGAGCAGTTGAAACACCAAAGGAAGAGCCTAAAAAAGAAGAAAAGACTTATTCCCGCGATGAAGTAAACAAAATGATATCTGCAGAAAGAGAAAAGATCAAAGCAGAAATCAAAAAACAGGCCGATGAAGAAAAAACAGAAGCCGAAAAATTGGCCAAGATGGATGCCGATGAAAAACACAAGTATGAACTAGAAAAGGAACGAAAAGAAAAAAATGATGCCTTATCTAAATTGAATGCTTATGAACTAAAAGATCAAGCAACCAAAATGGCAACTGAAAAGGAAATGGACGTCTCCTTGCTTGACCTTATCGATTATTCGAATGAGACTGCCGAAACCGTCAAAACAAAGTTAGAAACAATTGACAGCGTGGTTAAAAAAGCAGTTGAAAAAGGAATAACCGAAAGATTAAGAGAAAAGAGTCCACGTCAAGTATCTAATCCGATTTCAAATTCAGATAAAAGTTACTTGGACAAAAAATATGAAAAAAATCCATATTACAAGAAATAAAAAAGGAGAGTGATGCCAAATGGCAAAATATGGAAATCAATATGTTGATGAACAATATATTAAGGCAATAGAACCAAACCTTTATACAGATGAAGTTCTTATACCGGGAGTTACATTTAGCACTGATATCGTAGAGGGGCCGGCAGGTGGCTACTATGCTCATAAGTTAGATGATGGAAATGAAGTTACACCAGGTAAACCTGGCAGAGATTTTGACGATGAGGCAGCAGAAGATGACTTGATACAAGTTTCATATAATAATAACTTCCAAAAGTCTAGAAAAATTTATGGAGTACAAGCAGCTGCGGTAAAGTTCAATGCCGGTGAAGAATATCTTGCTAACGCATTAAATGTTACTAAACAGGGACGTAGATATTCAGCAATCGCATGTATGGTAAATGAGGGTACATTATATGGTGATACTACGCCAACAACAAAGGAAAATGTAGTTGATAAAATTACTAATTTAAGAAAAGCCGTAAAAGATAACTATGGCCAAGCGAATTTCTTGCTTACTAACACCAATGTTTATGCAATTTGCTTACAGGTTTTAGGTCTTAAATCTACTGACGATCCTGCAGTCATAAGCGCACAACTTATCAAGCGTTTTGGATTAAGTATTATCGAATGTAATTCATTTGATAGAAAAGGAGTTAAATACTACGATTACAGTGGCGAACTAAAAACAGTTGACTTAGATAACGTAGAGATGATCTGTGGTTATAATGAAGCATTCAAGTTAGATGATAACTTTGCCGTGTATAGATTAATCGATAGTGAAAACTTCGCAGGCTCTAAAGCACAAGTTGAATATAATACTGCAGTGCGTGTCGTAAGCCCAGTACAAATTATAGTTAAAAAGGTTTCTTCAAGTGTGTCATACACAGTTACTTATGATGCTAATGGTGGAACAGGCACTATTGCACCAGTAACATACACTGGAACACCTATAACTTTAAGTGACGGTACAGGATTGACTGGCCCTACTGGGAAAACCGTTTTTAAAGGTTGGGCAAAAACTGCGAATGCTACATCTGCAAGTGTAACAAGTCTATTCACACCTACTAAAGATACAACTTTATATGCTGTATGGGCAACTGAATAGTGATAGAAAGGAGCAATCATAATGACTATGGAAACTAAAATTTTAAAAGAGATCGAGGCGGATTTATCTTCTAATTATTATGGAGATGAAGAAGTTTTGAAATCACTGTTAGACGATGTCATAAATGATGCTCTTTTCATGTCTAACAGAAAAAATAAGACTGATAGGGATAATCAGTTAGATATTTTGAAAAGCAATATTAAAAAGGCTGTAAAATCAATTTATTTACAGAGAGGAACTGAAGATGTTTCTAGTAGTTCATCAAATGGAGTATCCAATAATTATAGTAATGCCATAGAAATTATGGAAAAAGATATAATTAGACAAAACAAGAGGTTAATGATATGAGTCAACTTCGCCGATTGAAACCATGTGAATTAAAAATCATAAAGAGTGTTAAAAACTCAAATGGTACTTTTAAAGATTCTTATGTAAAAGTTGATTCTTATAGAGTAACACTGCAAGAATTGACAGATGAAGTGAGTGCTAATATCTATGGTGCAAAAATAAACAATACATATCGAATTTCTTCAGTTAATCACTTACTGGAACTTTATTTATCTTCGAAATCCACAGATGGCAACGATAACATATCTAAATATGTTATTTTTTTAAACGATAAAAAATATAAAATCGTCTCGGTTAAATCGAAGTGGATAGACATCGAACTCTTATGAGAAAAATTGGTGAATTAAGTAGATCGTTGTCAAAGTGGAGTGAAGATTTAGAAAAGCGATTGATCGTAGCACAGCAAAATACTGCTAAAAAGATGCATAGAGATATCGTATCAGAAGCTCCTACTAGAAGTGGTAAATACGTATCAACTATTCAAATTGGAGAAACAGTAGTCAGCAAAGATAAAATCTCGACTGCTGTTTTTTCTGATTTATTAGTCGGTGGTGATAATCCTAAATGGGCAAAAGTTCCATTAGCGGCACTTTTGGAATGGGGAACAGGAATTATGGGATCAACAACAAATAGGTATCCTCATGGATACAGTTACAGGTTAACCCCGTGGTGTTATTACGATAATTACTTACATATGTTCGTTACAACTAGAGGAATGATTGCTAGACCTCATTTTCATCCATCGCTACAGAAAAATAAGAAAGTATACAGAGAAGAAATAAGAAAGGCTGTGAAAAATAAATGAATGAATTAAGAGATATTATTCAATCAAAACTTAATGAGATTGATAGTATCGATAGTGGGCCACCGATTCCCGATGATATCGTGGAACTCGGCAAAACTTATTTCGGATACGAATTACAAGAGGATAGCATCGATAGCGATATGGATAGGAATTATACTATGCAAATGAGTCTTACAGGTAGACTAGTAAGAAAAAATGATCCTACGGAAAATACTTTAGAAAAAATTGATATTGCTTTATCAAAATTAAAATCAAAACTTAAAGAATTGAACATTAAGTATAGTTACCGTGATATTTCGATGGACAATGGTATAAGGAAAATACTTGTTACAGGAAATGTCACTTATAACGAAATAAAGAAAAAAATATAGGAGGTATAACTATGGAAGATGTATTAGAATATTCAACATTTAATGGAACCAAACTCGAATATGCTGAAACTGAATCAGGAACTCGTAAGCAAATTAAAGGTCTTACAACCGTCCCTGATATCGGTGGAGAACCTAATGAAATCGATACGACTACTTTAGATAACACAAAATATGAAACTTCTAAATACGGATTGATGCCAGCGGTAAAATTGCCTTATGAGTTTAATCTGGAAGATCCACATGCCGAAGCAAATATTAAACTTGCAAGCGATTTAGAGGATTCAGGTAAAACTTATTATTGGTGGCTTACTTTCCCTAATGGAATCGTAATCTCATATAGAAGCAAAGTTATAACTGATATTAAAGGTGGTTCTAGCGGAGATTTGCAAAAATTTGGTATGTACCATAATCCAGTAAGCGAAATCGAGAGAACAATTCCAACAGTAGCAGCATAATGGACGAGGTATAGAGATAGCAATGTCTTTATACCTCTTTTTTATTTAATAGAAAGAGAGAAAAAGAATTATGAATTATTTTATATTAACACTAGGAGAAGAAGAACTTAAGTTTAGACTTACCAGCGCCGATTCGGTCGAGATCGAAAAGAAAACAGGAGTAAAACTATTAGACTTTATACAAGATTATAGTATAACCACAGTTACAACACTTCTCAAGTATATGAGAAAGAGTGATGTGCCTAATTTTAGCGATAAAGATGCCTATGAACTCTATGACAAATTTGTCGATAACGGGTACACTCTTGAAAGAATAGTAATCGATGTCATTTATGAAACGGCAGTAGTCTCTGGTTTTTTATCCAAAAGCGACCTAGAGGAAATGAAAACGACCAAGGAAGAACTTCAGGCAACGCTCAAAGAAAAGAAGAAACAAGATTTATTACAGAATCAATAAATTACCTATACGATGAACTATTAAAATTCGATTTTACATACGAACAACTATATAAGATGACAATTAAAGAACTTTCTAAAACATTAGAACAACGACGAAAAGGTCTTGCTTATAAGATTTGGAAAGGTGCGAATCTAGTTGGCACAAGTTTTGGATCAAAGAATTATCCTGAAACACCACAAGAAGCGTGTCCTGAATTATATCCACCTAAAGCAACTATAAAAATGCCAGATTACTTAAGAGAAAAATGGCTAAAGAGAGGAGGCAGGTAGTATGAGTGAAAAAGAAACATTTGGAGTAGAACTCGAACTTATAACGAGCAAATTTAGTAAAAAAATGGAATCCATCAAAAGCACGATATCTTCGTTCGCTGATTCAACAAAACAAAAACTTCAAATCGGCATGAATATGGATAAGACAAAGGCCGAACAAGATTTAAATCAAATGAAAACAACTTTTAATAAAATGTTTAATGATTTATCAATGTTTAGTAAACCGATCAATATAGAATTTACTGATACCGGCGACTTAAAAGTTGCAGAAAGCGACGCTAAACGCGTAGAACAAGCATTTAATTCGATGTCGAATAACAGCAAAAAAGATTTAGATAATCTTTGGAACTCAATAAAGGCTATATCATTAGACATTAAAACTCTTGATACAAGCAAAATTTCAAAGATTGGGAAAGTCTTTAAAATTATAAAGACTCCTATCGATAAAGTCAAAAATTCACTTGAACAGAATAAAAAGAGTGTATCTAATTTTCAGACTGCCGTGGATAAATCATTTAATAAGGGAATATCAAGTATAAAGAGATTTGCTTTATCATTGTTTGGAATACAATCGATTTGGCGCGCAACGTCACGTGCATCATCAGCATATCTTTCAGAAGATATAGAATTATCAAATAAATTACAAGCAGTGTGGGTTGGATTAGGTTCATTACTGTCTCCTGTTTTAAATGGCCTAGCAAACTTTTTTCTCAAAATGGTAGGATACTTAAATGTATTTATAAAGTCGATTACAGGAGTAGATTTGCTAGCGCAGGCGATGGACAAAGCGAATCAAAATACTAAAAAAACATCGAAATCCACAAAAGAGTTAAAAGGTCAATTATCTGGACTGGATGAAATAACGAATATCAATAATGATACAGGCAGTGCAGGTGGTGCTGAATCACCAGATACCAGTTGGATAGATGCTTTTAAAGGACTAGAATTAGATACATCGTGGACAGAGGCGATCACTAATTTTGGTACTTGGATAAAAGACAACTGGGAAATCGTTGCTGTCGGAATCACAGGTATAACTTTAGTTCTAGGCGCTTTAAATTTAGCATCAACTTTGGCAGGCATTGGCCTCACTGGTATGTTAGTCCCGTTGCTTGCAATAGCATTGGGTGTTACTGGTCTTATATCTTTAGTAATGGGGATAATTGAACTCTTCAAAGAAGGTGGCAATGAAACCAAAGCATGGACGTTGATCCTTGGTGGTTTAGTCGCTATCGTTCTCGCCGTTGGTCTTGCATTTGGTGGTATTCCTATGGCAATCGCCGCGGTCGTTGCAGCAATTACGGCTAGTGTATTATGGATAATTAAACATTGGGATATGGTTAAATCGGCCATCGCCTCTGGTATAGAATTTATAAAGAATTTATTTGTTACAGGATTTAACTTTATAAAGGGTATTATTCTCGGAATACCAAGTTTTTTAAGAGAAAAACTTGGCGTTGTCGGTGATATAATTGCTCAACCTTTTGAAATAGGAATAAATCTTATTAAAAACATTTGGAATGGTGCAAAACAATTTTTCAGTGGCATCAAAGACTTTTTTACAGGGATTTTCACTTTAGATGGCAACAAGATCAAAGGTGGATTACGGAGTATGCTCTCAGGTATGGGAAATATTATAATAGGATTTATCGAGGGCGTAATTAATGCCTTTTTAGTACCTATTAACTCCGCTATAAAACTTATAAATAAAATACCGGGAGTAGATATTCCACTTTTAAAAGTTACTATTCCAAAAATACCATCACTAGATGTGGGAACAAATTATATGCCAAATGACCAATTAATTTATGCTCACAAAGGCGAAGCGGTCGTTCCAAAGAAGTTTAATAGCCAAGAATTCTTTAATAATGGAAATGATGAAACAAATGAACTTCTTAGAGAACTTATTGACGTCATCGAAGATAAAGATATGAACTTATATGCTGACGGAGACAAGATCGGTGAAATTGCAAGAAAATATAATTCCAAATACGAAAGAATAATGGGAAGGAGAACGGCATAATGGAAATATGGTTTACAAAAGATACAAAAGACGGAACATATATTAAAAGAAAGAGTCCGTCATCTTATGGTGGAGAATGTGAAGATTTGGACGCAAATACTTTTCGAAGTA
>CAZKKM010000042.1:9881-13820 GCA_964553435.1 uncultured Muribaculaceae bacterium
GATATGTTCGATAGAGTCATAAGTACTCGATGGAGTAAACTGAAATTTAGTTATAAATGTTTGACTAAAGAAGAGTTTTATGAAATATCGGGGTACATAAAAAAGAATCCTATTTATGCGAAGTGCTTACATCCCATTTATGAAGACGGTTATATAGAAGCACAATTTAGATGTTCAAAGTTTAGTTGGGAGATTTTAGAGACAGGAGATTACTCTTTGTCTTTTAATTTGGTGCAAAAGAAAAGAGTAGTAGGGCAATGATAGAGATATATTTTGATGACAATCTTGTCGATGATGAATTCTACGCAAGTATTTCGAATTCGTTTAAAATATTGGATGACAAATTTTCGCTCGGCTCAACTTCTTCTAGTACATTTAAAATCGAAGTTCCTGTTGAGGCTTTAGAATCTATACCTAGCAACGTCATAATAAAAATTGATAGTACAGATTATGCCCATCTTATCGTTGATAGTTATAGTATAAAAGATAAAGACATCGTAGAGTTTCAACTTACAGATAAAATGATATTATTCAATTATCAATATGATATGAGTTCTCTCATTCCATGCACTGTAAAAGAAATAATTCAAAATATATGTCTTATGAAGGGAGTGACCTTTGGTACTACTTCCTTTATAAACGATGATGTATTGGCTGACTTCTACGATAATTCATATACTGCAAGAGAATATATTAGTTTCATTGCTGAATTAAACGCAGGATTCGCTTCTATTGGATCAGATGGGGAATTATATCTTAAAAGATTCAATTCTACACCCATAGATATCGATATAGAAGAGTGTGACGATTTTAAACTTGGGGAACACCACAAAATTGAGCGAGTAGTTTTCGATAACGGTTTACTTAAATTTGAAACATCACAGGATAATACTCTTGAAACACTTTATTTAAATTCAGAAAATCCTTTTATTACAACGGAAGAAATATTCAATAAAATAGCGGATGAAATAATTGGATTTGAATTTTACAGCATTGAAACTAATGATTGCCTCGTTACTGATGCAATAGCGGGCGATTTAATTAATTTTATAGATGGAGACAATAGTTATCTTTCGATAGCACAATATGACCGCGATTATAACGGCCAATGGATTGGTGGATATTCATTAAATATAAATTCTAAACAACAGAATGAAACACAGCAAGTAGGTCTAGACAAAGAAGTTAAGAATCTAAAAGTCCGGTTAAATCGTGATGAGGTAGAATTGGATATCACTGCAGAAAACGTATCTAAAAATAGTGGAGATATTGCAAATCTTAATATTAAAACCGACAGTATTATTACGTCAGTTAAAGAAGTTGAAGATGACGTCGAATTTAACTATACCGAACTTCTCCAAACAATTGATTCAGTAATAACTTCGGTTCAAAATTCTGGTGGCAATAACCTCATATATAACTCAGTTATGTTTGCGATGCCAGATGGTATTCCTGAAAATTGGATAGTAACCGGAGACGGTACTCTGCTTGCACAAAGTAGCCCCGAAGCATTTAACAACGGGAGTCAAGCAGGACATACATTCACTTTATTAGATAAAACAGTTAAACAAAGAGTATACGTCAAGCCTGATGAGGATTCGATTCCAGATGAGCAAAAAATGTACTATACATTTAGTTGTAAGATTAAAAAAAATCTCACAGGAACGTGCTATGTTAAACTTTCAAACTCTGTAGAAGAATACATCATTCAATTAGACTCCGGACAGGAGTCTTTTTATGGCGACTACGAAATAAAAGCATTATTACCTAAAGAGAACTATTATGACATTGAATTTCATGGTTCTGAAGATAGTGGAGCTACGTTTACAGACGTAATGTTTGCTCTGGGTCAATATAAGACAACTTGGACACAAGCGAACGGCGAGATTATGAACACACAGGTAGTTATCAATAAAAATGGTGTACTTGTCAAATCATCTGTTTACGAAGGTGATTACACAGTTATGTCGCCGTTAGAGTTCGCAGGTTATTCAAATGTAAATGGAGTAATCACAAAGGTATTTACGGTGAATGGCGATTGGACAATCGTAACAAAACTAAGAGCACACGATGAAATTGCAATGATGCCCATCAAAATAGTACCAATTTTAACTGGTGCCGTAACAGGATGGGCACTTGTAAAGACAGGAAGTGATAACCGATGACGACATTTAATGGTGATATCGGTTATGGAGCAAGTGGGTTCTATCAGTATAACTGTTTCAACGCGAAAGTTGATTTTAATTATATACAATCTATAGAAAATAACTCAAGCACGATAACTGACATAACAGGGTATATTAAAAGGAATTATACAGGAGCTCGTCCTTATAATTCGAGCAAAATTGCCACAATCAAAATTGAACGATTAAATGATAATAATGCTTGGGTCGAAGTAACAACTTTGAGTAATTCAAGTGCATATAACATAAATACGAATAATTATTACAATTTTGTAAGTGGATCTAACATTGTCATTCCACATAAGAGTGATGGCAATCAAAGAATAAGAATCACATTTACTGTCAATGGACAATTAAGCTCATATTATCCAAACGGAACAATTTCACAAGAATTTGATTTAACGTATATTCCAAGACAAGCGACTCTTACGGGTGCCAGTAATTTTAATGATGAACAAAATCCGGTAATCAATTATAGCAATCCAGCCGGCAATGCAGTAACAAGTTTACAGGCGTGTATTAGTTGGACAGGTGGAGCAGATATTTCATACCGAGATATAAGTAAAACTGGCTCATCGTACACTTTTAATCTTACTTTTGAAGAAAGAAACGCATTAAGAAATGCGTGCCCGACCTCAAACAGTTTGACTGTAACGTTCTATGTAACGACTGTAATCGGCGAAACAACGTATTATAGTACATTGCAGAGAACGATGACGATCGTGAATGCAAATCCAAATTTTACTGATTTCGAGTATAAGGACACAAACTCTGCAATCGTTGCAATTACAGAAAATGATCAAATATTAGTCGCTAATCTTTCAACTTTAGAGGCATCTATATCTACTACAAATAAAATGATTCCAACAAAAGGTACAACCGGTAATAGATATGCATTTTCTATCGACGAAAAAAATGCAAGTGCCAACTACTCTATGACTTCAAGTGTATCTGTATCACTAGGGGCTTTCAATACAGCAGGTATAAAGCGCTTAGAGGTTAGAGCATTCGATAGTCGTAATAATTCCTCGATGACATACAAAGATATAACAGTTATACCTTATAGCGCACCGGCTATTTATATCACTCCTGAAAGGCTAAATAACTTCGAAGAGCAAACGACAATCAAAGTGAAAGGCACTTATTCCAAGGTCACAATCAACAGAACTGATAAAAATACTGTTTCAAGCATTAAGTATCGTATCCGTGAGGCAGGCGGAACTTGGAGTGCCTTGAACACAATGACATTCACAGTTGATGCAGATAAGGGGGAATACACTTGCGAAGATGTTTTTGTAAATCTTGATAATACAAAGTCGTTCGAAATTGAAGTGCAAGTAGTTGATGTCTTCGACACATACACAAGTTCTAAGCCAGTTGGTGTTGGTAAACCTTTATTCTTTGTCAGCGACAATTTACAATGTGTCGGAGTCAATTGTATGCCCCCGGCAGATGCAAAACCGGGTTCAATTTGGTTTGACAGTGGTGATGGAGTAGTAAAAGAAGTTCTTGATTACGACATAATCGATGAATGGTAGAAAGTGGAGAAAAAGAGATGGAAAAATTAATTAAGTTTAAAGACGGCGATGATGATATTTTTTCTAAAAGCTTTAATTATTATATACAAGTTAATTGTAACCAAAATATAAAAAGCAATAGTGAACATTCTATAATACAAAAATATGACACTATTATTTATAATAGAGGCAATGGTTTTACGTTGGAAGATGGCTTCGTAAAGGTGATTTCTGAAAAT
>CAZKKM010000043.1:0-13772 GCA_964553435.1 uncultured Muribaculaceae bacterium
CTAAGTGTATCAGATGTGTATATCGATTGTCAATAGATCGACCGATTTTTGAAAGAGCATAAAAAAATGCTAAACGAACAGTCCAGCATTTTCGTATTCATCACATTTCTCTTCCAGCAAAGGAAAGTTGCAACATCTTTCTACCACATTTTTTGGCAGTAGTCCCATTACATATTTTTTATATAGATTTTCTGCTTTATCGAGAACTTTTCCTTTATGAGAAGTCAACCATCTAAGTTGATTGCGTAGTAGAATAAGCCTCTTTTTCTCTTTATCATCTGTTGGCTGAGTGTTCAAATCGAAAGGAGTATAAATGTTTTCTTTGACCGGAATCATGTTGTTGAGATTGATCACTCCAAGTGTGCCTTCGGCAATTTTTATCAAATCGAGTGAATTTTTGAGGTAGAGGTGCTTAGCTTTAGGACTCGATAAAGGGGCATAGTATTTGCATTTATTTACCGTAAATAAAACGCCTATAAACGGTCTCAATTCTTTGATTCCTTCGTTATAAACCACGCGATTATCGAATTTTCTCAAGTAATCACAATAGTTAGAATCAATTTTGACTATTTTAAAGTTATCCATAACATCACCTGGACCCATTATATAACATATCGATAAAAAAGAAAAGACTCGAGGTCGTTTATTGGCTTCGAGTCGCTTTTTTCATTGCCATTTATCGGGCTGGCTTCACCCACTTTATCAATTGCCATTTATCGGGCTGGCTTCACCCACTTTATTAATTGCCATTTATCGGGCTGGCTTCACCCACTTTTTATATAAAATATTCAAAAGAATATTTCATATCACTAACAAATTAGTGGTTGTTATTTTAACATATGATCGAAGTTTTGTCCAGCATTTTGTGATTACTCGACACGGTACTCGTTTCCGATTGTACCATCCCCGATCATGGTACTTGCGTATTCTGCGGACAGATTTATGACCGGTGCTACCGCATTTGCACCGTAGTTCACACTAATCATAGTCAAAGCCCCGTTAGTGTAGACATTGAAAATATCGGAAAAAGAATTATCAAAATTATAAGGGGATAGTGTCCAGTATCGACTACTTGGTCTGTATAAATAATAACTTTGATTTTCTGTTGCAAACTTTCCACTTCCTGCAGCTACTATCTCATCTGCCGTTATCAATCCTACTGGATATGTCAAAGCCCCATTTCCTTTTTTGTCGTCACTAACAGTAAATGCATCGTTCTTCTCTGGACATTTAAATGTCGGTTGAGGATTATTATAATTTGGCCCAGATAAAACTCCCCCTAATCTTGCATATGCTCCATATGCTGTCACATTTTTTCCGTAACCTAATCCTGTATCAGAACTTAAACCTGTTATATCTTTTCCTGGTGTACTTCTATCGTTACAGAATAGAACATCTGCAACCGCACTGCCGTATCCTGCATCTTCGATGTTCGTCTTGTACCAAGTATCGACTACTTTTTTGATGTCCGAGCTTACAGTATTGGTTTGAGCTTCTGCTTTTGTTGTCGAAGGTGTAGTCGTTCCTTCGGTCTCATTCGCAGGTCCGTACATCCATCCTACGTACTTAGCATCATCTGAATAATTAAATGACTGTTCGGTGTGAGTGAATCTATCGGAATCGTTTACTCCATTTTCATGAGCACTCGTTCCATCATAGATTATTCTCAAACTACCGTCTCCATTGATTCTGATTATTCTCCAATAGAAACCTGCAAATCTGACATAGTTGTTTGTGACTGCTCCTCTGTAGTAATAACTCGTTCCATAGTCGTCTGCCATCTCGTATATGCCTTCATCTGTCGTGGCAGGATCGGCAAAGTTTGTTTTTGCTCCTTTGGAAGTTACTTTCAGAGTGCTCAATGTATTTTGTGTAGAAGATACTGTATCCGGTTGAAGGAGTATTCGGCTAGACCAAGTCTTGTTTTGAGCATTGGCCAATGTTCCAGTAGAATTTATCCAAGCACGTATATTGACAGTCTTGGATTCACCTGGTTGCAAAGTGAATTCGTCGATTTTGTAAGCTGTGGTGTAATCTTCTTCGCTGGGATTAACCGAAACAGCAGAACTCAAAGGTTTTACTTTATCGTCGATACCGATGCTCACTAAATTGTCAGCAAGGGTACTCGTTTTTAAAACTTCGACTATGACACTTATTCCCGTTGCTCTCGTCGCCTCTTCGCTCGTCACTGTGAACGTGTAAGGACTCATTTTTAATCCCATCGAATCGGGCATCGGATATGAATTGGTGATGCTTATTCCTTCGTTAACCTCACTGAAACTGATGCGATATCCATCGAGCATGGCTTTACCTTTGAGAGAATTGACATCGCCATCTTCTTCGATTGTCGTAGTAAAATATGCGAAACTGATGCTCGCAATAGTCACGAGAGCCATAATAGCTGCGATGAGCATCATCAATTTAAAAGTTTTGTTTTCTTCCTTCATCACTTGAGTTCACCTACTATAACAATTATATCGCACTATGAAAGCTAAGTCAAACTATTCGCTCAATTTATTTATGTAAAATACGCATTCATTGTCAACTTTTATTTTGCCGGCGATGTCGGCGGCAATCTCGAGTGACATATCATCGTATACTTCGAGGATGTTTTCGGTTATTCGACCAGTAGAGAGAACATCGTCTTCGATATCTTGGGCGACATCCATGATGTCATTGAAGTGTAAAATAAAGTTAGCTTTATTCATCTTGATGATTCTTTCGAGCTCTTCTTTTGTGAGTTTGATGTTTTTCAATTCGGACCGTATTTCATCGAGAACTTGTTCCTTATATTCAGTTTCGACTTCGAAAGAAAGAACGATGTAGTCGTCACGAATTTCACGATTTGCGTAAATGCCACCGATAGTCAGATTTTGTTCGTTTAAACTTTCGTATAAATCGGAGATCTCACCAAATCTGGCCGTGAGAATGGCATCGAGGTAAATTTTGAGCTGTAAATCTGTATAATTTTTAAATCTTTTTTTGTCGAGTTTGTAGGCGACTTTCAATTTGGGAATACTCACATCCATTTGTCTTTCTTCGTAAGGGGTCTCGACTTCTATAGGTTCTGGTACTGTGCGTCGAGTGATACGTTTTTTGGTTTCTTCTTTGCGAGTGGATTCGACAGATTTTATGATACCGAGAGCTTCCAAAGGAAGGAATTTGCCAGTTAGAACGAGAAACATGTTCGACGGAGTGTAAAAGGTGTCATAACATTCGCTGAGGATTTCGGCAGTTATTTCTTGAATGTCTTCTTCTGTTCCACTTATCAGGTATTTGTGACCATCGACCTGATTCAAATTGTATTCGAGACCGAAGTTCAAAACACTCATAGGTGTATTGTCGTACATGGAGATTTCTTCGGCAATGATGCCTTTCTCTTGACTGATACTTTTCGGTTTGAATACTGGAGTTTCGACGTATTTTAAAAGGTATTCCAAATTTTCTTTAAATCGATCGGAGGCATTTACTTCATATGATGTATAGTTATAAGTGGTGAAAGCATTGACCGAACTACCGAGAGTCGAAAAACGTTCGAAAGCGGTATGTCCTTTCTCTTCTTGAAACATCTGATGTTCGAGAAAGTGAGCTGTCCCGTTTGGAACTTTGGTGAAGTGCTTTTCTCTACCCTTTTTGAATTCGGTGTCGATGCTTCCGAAACGTACATTGTAAGCCAAGTAAAAATTTTTGGCCGTCGGGGACGGGTACATGAAAACTTCGAGACCATTCGGCATCTTTTCGTAGTAAATGCATTCGTCTATTCCTTTGTATGTTATCTTTTTCATTTACTCACCTCTCGCTTTGTATGTGAGGGCCAATTTCATCTTCTTGGCGACTCCCACTATTTC
Organism: uncultured Muribaculaceae bacterium; assembly: GCA_964553435.1. Lineage (GTDB taxonomy): Bacteria > Bacillota_I > Bacilli_A > RF39 > UBA660 > RUG11867. Next base: position 3,849 of record CAZKKM010000043.1, read on the forward strand.
TTTTAGTTTCACTGTCTTTATCTCGTCGATGCGCTCTTCGATATCGGGAAGTCCGATCAGATTTTTAAAGACGTACATATCGATGAGACGGTTCGGATTGTCGAGGCTCATGTGAAGACTCGTCTCAAGGAGATTGACAACGTCAAGAAGTTCTTTCTCTTCGATCGATCCCTTGCGCATGCTGGCCGTAGAGTTGGCAATCAATTTGAGAGCGAGCGAGACATTTTCATCCGCGACTGCCGTATGAAGAACGATAAATCTGTCGTATTTTTGATAGTATGTATTGACGTTATAGCAAAGAGAATGTTCCGCACGAAGAGATTTGTATAATTTGCTTTCGAGAGAGCCAGAACCCCAAATCATGTTGAAAAGAGGTACAACATAGTCGCGTTCTCTTTCTGTCAGATTGGCAAATGTGTAGAGTTGCACGAGGTTTGTCTGAGTAACTTTTTTGTTGACCGCTACTGTACGTGTTTTGTTAACAGGTATGTTCGGCAAGTAAACTTCGGCATCGGTTGTAGCTATACTCGAGAATGCGGCATATTTTCTTATGATTTTATTCATCTTTTTCATGTCCAAATTGCCTATAAGATAGATATCTCTCGGACTCGTTTCTAAAAATCGACGGTAGAAGTCGTATAACTTTTTAGGTGTGATGTTAGAAAGTGTCTCGATGTCTCCCTGTGCACTCCAACTGCGCGGATCTTCAGGACAGAGTTCGGCGATGGCTTCCAGTATTGATGCGCCTTTTGGGTCCTCTTTGATCGCTTCAATTTCGATGGCGAGGTCTCTTTTCATTCGCTCGAAAGTTTGTTCGTCGAATTCGAATTCATCGGCATTCGGATGCAATAGCATGTCGAAGATGAGTTCGATCGATTCTTCGAGTGTGTTCATGTCGGTGTATACAGGATCGATAAAGTCGATCATCGCATTCGTGATGATCGTATTTCCGATACGCGTACTCGTCGCATTGATGCTCGCATTGTAAAGGTCAGCCAAACGTTTTGCGAGGAGCTTCTTCGATGGATACTTTTTGGAATTTTCGAAGAGAATGCTCATGAGAAGAGCTATGTATGTCATATTTTCTTTTGTAGCTTCGCTTCTAAATACTACTTCTAAATGCCCACTTTTGAATTTGGATGTCTCTATCGTGTAGAGATCGTATGTGTCATTTTCAAATCGTTCGTATTTCATAAGTTCACCTTTCTCTAACTTATTATGGCACTTCTCAAGTTTTTTATTAGTCTATATTTCACTCAATAATCTATTTAATTCGACAGCATATTCCATCGGAAGCTCTTTTTTGAAGTCCTCGATGAAACCGGCTATGATGAGTTCTTTTGCTCGTTCTTCGGAAAGTCCTTTGCTCATGAGGTAGAAAAGTTTTTCTTCGCTTATCTTGGAAACACTTGCCTCGTGTTCCAAAATCGAATCTGGATTGGAGATGATGTTCAAAGGATACGTATCGCTCTTGCTTTCTTCGTCCAAGATAATGGTGTCACATTTGACGAAGGCTTCCGAGCCAGTGGCACCTTTGGTTATCTTCACTTCTCCACGATAGTTGGCTATTCCACCTTCGGAAGCGATCGATTTGGAAATTATCTTGCTTTTGGTATCTTTTCCAATATGTATCATCTTGGCACCGGCATCTAAGACTTGTCCTTTTTTTGCGTAGGCGATGCTTATCGAATTGCCGCGAGCTCTTTCGCCTTTTAGAATGCAAGACGGATATTTCATCGTCACCCCACTGCCTATATTTCCATCGACCCATTCCATGAGTCCTCCACTTTCGACGATGGCTCGCTTAGTGACGAGGTTGTAGACGTCTTTACTCCAGTTCTGGATAGTCGAATATCGCATGTGAGCATTTTTTCCGACGTAGATTTCGACTACTCCGGCATGTAACGAGTTGACAGAATAACTCATCGCCGTGCATCCTTCGATGTACGAAAGATCGGAATCGTCATCGACGATGATGATGGTCCTCTCGAATTGTCCCAAAGCCATCGAGTCGATGCGAAAATAACTTTGAAGTGGTCTATCCAACTTCGTATGAGGTGGAATGTAGATGAAAGATCCACCACTCCAAAGTGCTCCGTTTAAGGCTGTAAACTTGTTTTCGTCGTATTTGACCAAATTATTGAAATATTTGTAGAAGAGTTCGGGGTATTTCTTCAAAGCATCGTCAGTGCTCATGAAAATGATGCCTGCTTCCTCGAGTTCGCTTCCCAATTTATGATAGATGACTTCGCTTTCGTATTGATTTGTCACTCCATCCAAATATTTTTTTTCTGCTTCGATAACACCGAGACGGTCGAACGTGTTCTTTATTGCACAGTTAACTTTATCCCAATTGCTCACAGGTTCTTGCGATTTTTTATAATAGTTCAATGAAGAAAAGTCGATATCGAGAGTGGGCCCGAACCTGGGCATATCCAGTTCATTAAATTTTTTAAGTGACTTTATTCTGAACTCGCACATCCATTCAGGTTCGCCCTTTTTGGTACTTATATTTCTAACTGTTTCTTCGCTCAATTCTGTATACATGTGTATCACCTATTCATAAGTATAACACTTTTCGAAAAGAAAAGAAACTTCAGCGAAGTTCCTTGGGATTCATGAGCAGACGTTTGTGATTTTGAAATTCTTTGCATTTTTGATTATACTGAACACTGTTTATATCGAGTCCCAAAAACATTCTCTCATCGAGAGTGATGGTCTCTCCATCGAAGGGATTCGATCTTTCAAAACTATACCCCATATTTGCAAAATAATGCATTGTAGGCGACAATGTCGTGTGGTAAGCATGCAAAGTCATGTTCATCTTGCGTCCTTCTTCGTAGGCATAGAGCAATTTGAAATCCGAGTCTTCGTGAGCATACATGCTTCTTAGCAACACGAGCGAAGAGTTTATCGTTTCGATATCTGCCATCCGTTGGCCGGGAGCAAAGTCGAGTAAAGATGTATATTTGTTTTCTATTTTTCTCTTTTGGGCAGTTACATGTATAGAATGGGCTATTTTCTCGAGTATATTCATGTTTTCGGGACGACGAATCTTCAGCGAAAGAGCATCGATGCTCGATGCGATAATGCGAGTTTTAATCGAATCATCTTTCGAATCCAATGCCTTTTCCTGAGCAGCAAATTCTGTCTCCTCATAGACGATTTCGGCAACAGCCAAAAGTATCAAATAACGTCGCTCGATATCCTTGAATTCACATCCGAGATCGCCCTTGAGTGTATGTATGAGATGTTTTATGAGTGGCCAGCTGATTTGAATTCCGACTTTGCCTTCGCCTTTTAAATAACTGGCGACATTTTCATCGTTCGCTGTGCGTGTCATCTTAATTCGATTACAATCGATATAATCTTCGAGTTTTCTTTGTGAAACTATGATTTCGAAGAGAGTTCGAATGTACTCTTCGTCGGGTTCTCTGTGTTCGGCGATGTAAGTGCGAATAAGTTTCAAAATTTCTATTTCCATTTTGGGTTCCTCTTTTCTTTTAAAGTGTATGATTTGTCCGGTTTAAGATGAGTTTGGCAATTGTCTTTAGAGTTTCCTTCGATCACTCTCCAGTTTTCTGGAATAGGTTCGCTGGCCGGGAAGGTATCGTTATTTTTACAATACTTGATAATATTCTCTATAGTCGGATCGTCTATCGTCTTTATAACACTCGTCAGTCGGTATTCATCTATAGAGACGAAGTCCAATTTGAACCATTCTAAAGAGAACTGATTATCTTTGAATGTAATCAACAGATGAGAGAAGTTTCGACCTAACGCAGGTGTGTATAATGGTAAATTGCGGATGTCACTTATACATCTTTTCGATGGCACGAAAAGATGACTGTCGTCCATGGTTCTATCGAAAAGTTCGTATTTCCAGAGACGATTACGTAGATCTAATTCGACAATCTGTTCGATGCTCGGTATCACGGCATGTCCAAAGTCTAAGGAGTCCTTTTTACTGTGTCCACAAGTTATCATTCCGTAACTGTTGACGAGAAACATCGCATCGTAGTTTGCGGGATCGAATTTGGTTTCTGCTTCATCGCGAGTGAGAACGATAGTCGACGAGTTGTCTTCTGTGGCATCGTTTGGAATATATTCTTCCAAGAGCATCGCTCCCGAATCACTGCGATAGAAGTATCGCTTACTTATGCGAAAACTGTAGATGTCTCCGCTGAAATCCAAAAAAGTTTTGTTATAATCGAAAATTTCTGTGAAATGGTCGATATCGGTTTGGGTTCGATCGCCAAACGGGAAATCAGTTCTATCTTCGTGTTTGAGAAAAGCATTTATGATCGTATGTCCTTCTATTCTCAATAAAACGATGCCGTCCGGTCCCAAAATCAACTGATTTTTATCGGTGATCGGTGCGAACATGACTTTGTTTTTTTGACAATATTTCTTTTTTATAGTATAGACCATGATGAACTTCACCCCTTCGAAATTTACTTTGTATGTTACCACATGTTAGGAGAAAAGTCCAAACTTTTCCGACCTCGATCAGAATTTTTATGAACTGATGAGAGCATTTTGCTGAAAAGAAAAAAGCCTATTTAGCTTCGACTATGAGTTTGATGGCTGTCTTTTCTTCTCCATCGATGGTGATGTCGACGAAAGCTGGAATGCAAACGAGATTTTTTCCGCTCGGAGCGACAAATCCTCTGGCAATGCATAGAGACTTGATCGCCTGATTTAAGCTACCGGCTCCGACCGTTTGTAGTTCGACACATCCGTTGCTTCTAAATACGTTCGCAATCGCACCTGCTACTTTGTTCGGGTTCGATTTAGATGATACCTTTAAAATTTCCATTATTAAAATCACTCTCCATTAGAAATATATGAGAGGGTACGAATAAAAATGTTATTTCGTCGAGAGTTTTTTAAAGGTCGGTAAAAGAATCTCTTCATATCTGTATTTCAATATTTTTAAGTAGAATTCTTTTTGAGTTTTATCCATTACTATAAATTGTTCAAATCTTTCTGGGATTTCATCGAATATTTTTTCTATCTCATTTATGTCGATTTGTGGGACAATTCTCAAGATGGCATTGTTGCAAAATTCATTTTGCATGCTTTCTATGTATTTTAACGGATTTAAAGATTTGCCGTTTTCCTTAAAGACAGTCCTTGCTGAATCGTAGGCCACCTGTTTGAATTTTTTATCATCTTTTAAGATGTTTTTCATTTTATCACTATCGCTTTTATTATAAAAGGCGGCACCGTTGTCATAAACAGGTGCGATTCTCATTTGTGATGTCGCTCGATTTAAAATTATTCCCCAATTTCCATTGTTTCTATCGTGGTTGTCTATTAGTGAATCGACGACAAACATATCCCAGAAATGTTCATGTAATTTGTTCAATTTTTTAAAATACATGTTTTCTTTTGCCATTAGAGTTATTTCTTCTAAATCGCAAATACCATATGATGAGGAAAACTTTTCTGTTTGTTCTTCAATTATAGGATTGTAACTGTTTTTGATAGCGTTAAAATCGTAAAGGATTTCATTAACACCGAGGAAATCTTTACATGCGACGACGACTTTATTACTTGCAATTCCCAATGCTGTTTCATGTGTTTCTATACCTATTGTTTTGTATATGTTCGATGCTATATATTCGCTTAGAGGTGCTGTCGAGTATGAGATATCGACACCCTCTAAGTTTTTAGTCGATTTGGGGTATTTTAAAAACCATTTATCTTCGTCGATAATGATACCCAGTTTACTTCCGGCCGCTCCTCCGTAGGTCAGACCGCTTTTTTCATATTTATCATAATTTTTTAAATCAATCATATAACCACCCATACTTGTTCAATAATTTATCATAATCTTTTCTCGTGATTATCTCGGCAATCATCATAGATTTAGCTATCATATCGAGGTCTCTGAAGCGCAAATCGTAATTGAACCAGTCTCCAGTTTCATCGTATTTCTCCAAATCTGAAATGATATCTCGCAACTCTTTTGGAAGATGCTTTGTAGAATACTCTATCGTCTTATCATATAAGGGCTTTTTATTTGTTTTCTTCATTTTTTCCTCCAAATATATATTATCATATTTTTTCTTATTTTTGAAAAAAACTGTATTTCTACAGCTTTGCATTTTTTCTCGCTATCATGTTTTCGGCGATATCTCTTATCTTGCCTTCGTTAAATGGCTTTTGAAGCATGTCGATGATCGGATAAGAGAAGCACTTATCGATAGTTTCAGTATCATTCGAACCAGATATTATGGACACTGGAACTTTATCGAAAAGGCCGCTCGCCTTAAAATGGTCGAGAACTTGGAACCCGTCCACTCCGGGCATATTCAAATCCAAGAAGATACACATTATCTTATCGGTCGGCATGTTGTCTATCGTTCCGATGGCCTCTTGACCGTCGTTTACTGCTATGACTTTATAACGTCCGGCAAATATTTTTTGAATGAAATTTCTGATGATGTTCGAATCGTCGACGACGATGATGGTTTCCTCCCCTTTACCTGTACTCAAGTTTACAGGAGGAACTGTAGATTGTACAGCTGGTTCTTCTATTAATACACCCATATATCTTTTGAGAACGTTCAGCATCTTTTTAGTTTCGCTCATGAGAGAGTCGAAGTTTTCTCGAACGAAGTATATATCGTTTCTTTTGCCAGCAAGCTCATGTTCATAGTACATGTCAGCAAGGGCATTTATGCCGAAATAACGGCAATCACTTTTCAAGGAATGAACGAGTATCGCATAGTTTGCCATATCCGACATATCCAAGTATCTCTTGGCACTTGCGACTTTGCCATCGACTTCTTTTAGAAAGTCTTCGAGCATCGTATCATATGTGTTCATATCGCCGAAAAGTTCGAGACTTTTTTTGACGTCTACTCCACTTTCTATCAAAATATTTACATCTTTCATAAAAGCACCTCATTTCAAAAATTTATTCAATACCCTGTCGAGCTCAGGTTTCTCTATCGGTTTAGTCAAGTAGTCGGCGAAGCCAATGTCTAGGCATTTTTCGCGCATATCTTCGACCACGTTGGCTGTGAGCATGATGCTCGGAGTATCGTAGTCTCGGAATTTTTCTTTTATCTCTTTCAAAGTATCGATTCCATCGAGAAGAACTAGATCGAATCGATCGGCCAAGATAGCAGTTATTCCCTCGTCTATACTTTTGACTAAAGTCACATCTACATTATAAGACTGTAAGAGTTTTTCTGCAACTTTTAAATTCAATGGGTCATCATCTATGATCAAAAGCTTTTTGCCAGCAAAGGGTGTTTTTGTGTTCAGCTTTATTCCAATCTCATCGAAGTTGGTCGACGATTTCTTTTCATCGATCTTTATAGATGATAGCTTCTGATCGATAGCTACAATGAATTTGGAACCTATGCCATATTCACTTTGAACGATGATTTTTCCATTCATCATTTCGATTAGTTTTTTTGTAATTGCAAGTTTAAGGCCCGAACCTTCGATTGAGTTGTCATTGTCGAATTCCAAAGAGTCGAATTTAGTGAAGAGTTTGTCGATTTCTTCTTTTTTGATACCGATTCCAGAATCTTCGATCGAGATGATAAGACGAACGGTATCGCCTTTTACGATGGAATCGACTTTAAATTCGATGTATCCTCGATCAGTATATTTGATCGAATTTTTGAGTAAATTCGAGCATATCTGTTTTACTCTAATTGAATCTCCTTTAAGAGAAAGAGGCAATTCTTCGTCGAACTTGACTTTCAGTTCGATCAGTTTATCGGCAAGCTGAGCCTTAGAAGTGTTTACGAGATCACCGAGGAGATCGTTCACTTTATAATCGGCATCGATGAGTTCTAACTTATTGTCTTCTATCTTGGAAATATCGAGGATATCTTCTGCATATTCGAGCAAATTTTCAGATGCGTCAGCGATGAATTTGACGTCATCTTTTATTTTAGATTCTTTTACGTCTTCGAACAAACTGTTCGAAAAGTTTACTATCGCATCGAGTGAAGTTTTCATTTCAGTCATACTCGATAAAAGTCTCGATTTCATTCTATCTGCTCGTTTTGGTGGTTCTTTCACTTGTTCCAATTCTTCCGATATTTTTTTGATATTTTGCTTTTCGTTCGTGAAGAACATCAGGAAGATGACAAATGTTTGAATGGCTGTCTCGACTGTTAAAGTCGGATCGTTTTTTTCTGTGTAAGCAACGACTCCTGTGAGGATGACAAACAAGATAACGGGAATGAATTTTTTCTTCTCGATTTTACGAATATTCTTGAGAATGGAAATGAACCAAATTGCCATGCAGAAGACAGAGCACAAATGTACGAAGTCTAGCGCTGGTCCTGCCATGTATCCATCAAACACCTTAAGCGGCATGAATATCATGATTACTCCTGCTATATAGAAGACTATGAGACTGAGCTTTTTGAGTAGATTGAAATACTTTAGTTTCTTATCGGTCGAGTCCGTATAACAAATAGCATAGATATACATCGTAAAGAGAAATAAAAACAACATCAAATAGAGAAGATAGAACCTTGCCATCAACATGGACACGATGAGCGGAACCGTATTTGCTTGTACACATATCGTCCATGCTAGTTCCAATAAAAGTCCCAGAAGATTGACTCCCAACAATGTCGAAAATATCTCCGCTTTCGATGAATCGGCATGTCTTTTCGAATGATAGACAAAGTTCAGCATAACCGAGTAAAAGAGTGCCGAAACTATAAAATAAATACCCATACTTTAATCACCTAACCGTTACCCTATGTTTACATTATAGCATACTTATTCGAAAAGAAAAAGAGCATTTTTTGCTCTCGATTGTGCGTTCTATCACGGTGTCACATTCTGTGCACGGTAAGGCGATTCCATAGTACCATCTCCGATCAAGCTATTTGCATACTCAACAGAGAGGTTTATTACCGGTGCGACTGCGGAATTAGAATAAATATACATATAGTCCAAAGCACCTGTAGTATTTACACCGAACTCAATAGCATTAAGGTAAACACCAATATAGTAAGGTGAGATTGACCAATTCCAATAACTATTGCCACGATACAAATAATAACTTGTATTTGTTGTTTTGTACTTTCCGCCGGCAGCTACTATCTCATCAGCTGTTATCAGTCCGACTGAATATGTGAGTGCTCCGTTTCCTTTTTTGACATCACTAACAGTAAATGCATCATTCTTTTCAGGACATTTGAATGTCGGTCTCACATTTGTATAGTTTATTCGTTCTACTCCTGTTCTTGCATATGCTCCATAGGCTGTTTCGTTATTTCCAAATCCTTTTCCTGTATCGCTACTGTTTCCTGTTACATCTTTTCCCGGTGTGCTTCTGTCATTACAGAATAGAATGTCTGCAACAGCACTTCCGTATCCTGCATCTTCGATGTTCGTCTTATACCAAGCATCTACTACCTTTTTGATATCCGAACTCTCCATATTCGTCTGAGCTTCTTCTTTACTCGTGCTTGCCGCTGACCCTGCTGGTCCATACATCCAGCCTACGTATTTCGCATCGTTATAATTAGCATTGTATTTTTGATTGGTATGTGTGAATCTATCAGAATCGTTCTCTCCATTCACATGTGCCTTTGTTCCATCATAGATTATCCTCAGACTTCCATCTCCATTGATTCTGATTATTCTCCAATAAAAGCCTGCGAATTTAACGTAGTTGTTTGTAACAGCACCTCTATAGTAGTAACTCGTTCCATAATCGTCTTCCATCTCGAAGATTCCTTCGTCTGTCGTGGCTGGAGTTTCAAATCCCGTCTTAATACCATTCGAACTGACTTTCAATGTCGCCAAAGTCGACTCTGCATTTAAAACTGGTATTTCATATTTTCTGTCTTCCAAATCGAAGTTCGTATAAAACACAGCATTCAAATCTTCATCTTGATTTACATCGTTCAAATAGTTCAATGTTACAGT
>CAZKKM010000044.1:0-13711 GCA_964553435.1 uncultured Muribaculaceae bacterium
TACTAAATTGACAAACCTCAATTTAATTTCTATAAACATTATACACTAATTTTTGACATATTAAAACCCGAAACATAAAAGTTCGAGTTTCCTATCAATCTGGTGCTCTCGGACGGATTCGAACCGTCTGCCTCTTCCTTCGGAGGGAAGCACTCTATCCAAGTGAGCTACGAGAGCATAATAGAAAAGAAAAATTATCTTTTCAAATGTATCATTTTCTATCGTCTTTTTGGTCTAATTTGTACTTTTTAGCTCTTTCACTGTTTGGGAAAATATGACTATATTGTCGTCTCGAGCGAGCGAGACTCCTATCGAAAAAGTCCGATTCGAAAGCCTGAGGAGCAATGTCACATCGCAGATTATTCAATACTTGATCAGGCTCAATGTTTAAATTGTGACATTTTAGCAAGCTTAAAATAAAATCTTGATAACCCCATTCTTCTATTAGATTATATAGATCCATCTTCTTTGGCACTGGTTTGCAATGGGCATAATCTGCACTATAGATGGCTTTATTCCAAGATATTCCTGTATTTATTGGTTCAAAATTGCAATTAGTCTCTATGTATTTGCTAATGACAAGGCCGCACAAATATTTATATACACTTTCGTTTTTTTCATCTACGATGATACTGGGACCTTCTTGTATAGGTGTTCCAAGATGGGATAAGAGCAATTTGATAGTCCCCAAAGTCGATGAAGTTTTGGAATCGAAGACTTTAGTGAAGCGCACTTCCATGGTCATGCTTTGTTCGCGGTATTGGTCGGAAACGACGAGGATACTGAAATAATTCAAACATTGGCTGAAAAGATCGAACCATTCGTCACAATTAGCTAAGATCTCTTCGCTAGGGAGAACTGGTGGAATATGGACTTTTTCGAGTAAACCCTGTCCCCTTATTTCTCTTATGATCGAAGATGGACCTTCAATGTCGAGTGAGCCATCTTTGTAGCGGACTTCTACACTGGCTGGTTTATTGGGAGTTCGAAGTATCAGAGTATCATTTTCTTCAAGGATTATTGCTTTTGTTCCATCGATATCTTCTATTTTCATGAAATCAGTTCTTTCTAAAAATACTATACCATATCGCACAAAAAAAGAGAATATTTTTTTCTCTTTTTTCACTTTGTCATGCACAAAGTAATATCATATTAACAGTAATGAATTCGTCAAAATTACTTTTCTTGATGCATAAACAATAGACCTACATTTATAAGACCGGTAATTCCGACTAGGGAATAGATAAGTCTCGTAAGTACAGTCATTTCACCGAATAGGGCTGCGACCAGGTCGAACTCTAAGAGTCCTATAAATCCCCAGTTGAGAGCGCCTATGATGGTGAAAACTAATGCTATCTTCTGTAGTGTTTCCATATCAATATTCCTTTCTTCCCTACTAGTATGAGTAGAAGAAGACGAATTATACTAAACTTTTGACGAAATTATACGTTTAAATGATGATAATAGTGCCAAAATAAGAATATGGAAACTTTAATGATATGTCTGGAAGTGTTTTTTGGAAGATTGATCGATGTCTCGATAGGGTCTGTGAGAACGATATTATTAGTAAAGGGTAAAAATATCATCTCTACCATCTTGGCATTTGTAGAAATACTCATCTGGTTTTTTGTAGCAAGGCAGACCTTGACGAGTGATGAGACCAATATGTTGGTAGTATTATGTTATGCGGGTGGATATGCCTGTGGAACTTACGTCGGTGGCCTCATAAACAAATATTTTGTGCAGGGCAATCTCATGGCATTCGTCGTGACGAGTTTGGATAACCGCAATATGATAGATGAGTTAAAATTTGCTGGATATGGTGTTAGTACGATAAGTATAGAAGATGAAAAGCTCATTTTGATGGTCGAGTTCAAGAAAAAGTATTTGAAAAAATTAAAAGAGGCCATTTCGGAAGTCGACGACAGGGCATTTATGGTCGTGAACGAATCTTTACATGTGGAAGGAGGATATTCTTTACATTGAATTTTTTGCATTTAACTTTTTGAAAGCCCATTTTCTCACGATGTCAACAGGTAAGACCGTAAAGGAAAGAAGTAAAGTAATTGCAAATTCTGTAAAACTCAGGCCGTAAGTTCTAAATATGTCTCCCCCGCCGTAAAGGAGGATGATTTGAACGATCGTGATGATGAAAATGATGCATATAAATGGTTTATTTTTCGTTATATTGGCGAAAATGTTCAATCGTTTAGTACGCGCATTGAATGAATTGATGACACCTGAGAAAACGAAAAGTCCGAAAAATGCAGTCATCAGATAGGCATCGTCGACGGCCGACCTATAAAGTCCTTTGAGAAAAGGCATTTTTAAAAACAAGATGAGCAAAAGGGCGGTGTAAGCTCCCGTCACACAAATCGATGAATACATGTATTTGTCGATAATTTGTTCGTCTTTTTTCAGTGGCTTTTCGTACATGTATTCTTCGAGAGGTGGCTCGAATGAGAATGCAAGTCCTGCGAAGGTGTCCATTATCATGTTGATCCAAAGCATTTGCATGACTGTAATCGGAGTGTTTATGTTCAAGAATGGTCCCAAAATGCTCAGTGTCAGAGCACAGAGATTCATCGTAAGTTGAAAGATGACGAATTTGCGAATACTTTTGAAAATCGTACGACCATAGAGTACGGCCTTACCTATCGATAGAAGATCGTTGTCGAGAATGACTATGTCGGCAGCTTCTTTGCTTACTTCACTGCCCGAACCCATAGCAAAACCGACGTCGGCACATTTGAGTGCTGGAGCATCGTTTACTCCATCTCCGGTCATACCGACGACTTCACCCAAGGATTGACCAATTCTGACGAGCCGACTTTTGTCGGAAGGAAGGGCTCGAGCGATGATACGTATGCGATGATAGATTTCTCTTATTTCTTCGTCGGTCATTCGTCCAAGTTCTTCGCTCGTCAGAGTCAAATCATCGGTATTTTTGAGCAGTCCTATTTCTTTTGCAATGCTCACGGAGGTGTCGAGAGCATCGCCTGTTATCATGACGGGCTGAATATTTGCAGCGGTTATGAGTGAAATCGCCGTTTTGGCATTTTCTGAAACTTCATCTTTCAAAAGAACCAAACTGATGAAGACGAGATCGTCACTGTCGAGACGTAGCTTGTCGGCAAGAAGAAGAACGCGATAACCGAGACGGGTGTATTTATGAAGTGCTTTCGATATTAGCTCAGTGTCAGCATATTCTCGTCTACCTTGTTCATTGTATATTTCTTTTATGCGTGGCATCAAAACTTCAGGAGCGCCTTTTAATAGTTCATGAATGTGACCGTCGTCGATGCTGACTGAAGAAAATTTTTGACTGCTGGAGAAAAATTTTTGTTCGATGATGCGAGCGGATACTTTTTTGTCTTTTGCGAAGTTCATAAGTGCTTTATCGGTGATATTTCCGCCCAATATCGTGCCATCTTCGGCCAATTTGGCTTCGTTATTGAGTATCATGTTCGAGAAGATGAGGTGTCCAAGTCGAGGGAAGGCGACCAAATCTTCGCGAGAATTTATGATTTTTCCGTTGGCTAAGACGAGACCGACAACTTCCATTTTGCCTTTTGTGATCGTTCCGGTTTTGTCGGAGAAAAGTGTACTTATCGATCCAGCAGTTTCGATCCCGACCATGCGACGAACGAGAACGTTGTTTTTGACCATGCGTTTCATATTCGACGAAAGGACTAGAGCGACCATCATCGGAAGACCTTCCGGGACACTTACGATTATTATGGTTACACCGAGTGTGAGTGCGTAGATGATGTGACCAAAAATGATGCGTGGAGTGGTAAGAGTCGCAATTATCATTTTCCAATCAAAGGAGTTGGCGATGAAGATGACGGAAAATAGATAAGAAATCATGACGAGAAAAGCTCCGATCGTACCTATTTTACTTATCGTAGATGCCAATTTTCTCAAACGGATACGCAACGGACTATCGGGATTCTTATTCAAAAGTTCGAGAGCTATCTTTCCGTATTTGGTGTTAGTACCGACGGCAGTAACTTCTATATATGCTCCCCCGTTTAAAACGACACTTCCTCGATAAACGGAATCCAAAACTTTTTTATTCACGTCAACGGCTTCACCTGTGAAGGAAGATTCATCCAACGACAGTGTCCCTTCGATGAGGATACCATCGGCCGGAATGAGGTCACCGGATGCAATCTTGACTATGTCGCCGACAACGATCTCTTCCAAATCGATACTCGCGAGGAGGCCGTCACGAATGACATTACATTTGATACGCGATGATTCTTCTTGCATCTTTTCGAAAGCACGTTCACTGCCGTATTCGCTCAAAGTAGAGATGAGAGAAGCTAGTGTTATAGCTATGACGATACCCATAGTTTCGAACCAATCGAAATTGCGAAACAAAAAAACAGTTTTAACTGCCAATACGATGAGGAGAATTTTGATTATCGGGTCTCCCAACGATTCGAGTAAGAGATGAAAAAACGTGTTCTTTTGATTGCCGGAGATGATGTTTTTGCCATTTTTAAGTTGGCTCATTTTTACTTCTTCACTGGTTAAACCGCGTTTGCCCATAAAAAGTCACCTATCCAACTATATGCAGGATAGGTGATTTTATTACATCTTCAGTTTATCGCATCCAAATCCAGGTTCTCTTCACGAATCAAATCGAAGAAGTCGACCTTGAATTTCATTATAGCTTTTTCTTTTGCGTCCGGATAGATATTTTTGGCATTTTTGATGGCTCTGTAGACATGAATCAATCTCGCTTCAGTTGCGTTTTCATAAAGTGCATAACTCAAAGCATTGGCAACGATAGTGAGACAAATGTCCGGATAACGACTTGCAACTTCGTATATTCGTTTGTATTCACTCGTCATGTCGACGATAAAGCTCATAATTCGTTCTTGAATGAAAGGCGTGTATGCCAGTTTGACTCCGGTTTGACTTTCGAGTTTGGGTAAAGTTCCCATGAGAATTTTGACGGTCGTTTGGGCATCTGCTTCGGCAATTTCGATTTTTTGAAACCGGCGGTTGAAGGCACGATCGCGGAGAATGTAAGTTTCGTATTCTTCTGTCGTCGTCGCTCCTATCATCTTTATAGTTCCCCTATCCAAAGCTGGCTTTAGCATGTTTGCAAAGTCTACTCCACTGTTTTCAGTACGGTTGACGAGGAGATGAACTTCATCGATGAAGATGATGGTCTTATCTTTATTTTTGAGTTCGCGTATCAGAAGTTCGATGCGGTTGTCATCTTCGTTTTTGATACCGCCCATGAGACTAGTCATATTTATCTTGTATAGTTTCCAGTCCCGCAGGGCATCGGGAACCATGTTATTCTTTATTCGATAAGCCAGTCCTTCGACGATGGCCGTCTTTCCTATACCAGGTTTGCCGACCATCATCGCTCCCTTTTCGGGAGTCAAGAGAACGAGAATGATCTCTTTTATCTCTTCGTCACGAGCGATTGCCGGATCGGTGATGTATTCTTTAATAGTCAGATCTTCGCCATAGTTATCCAATATGCTATAAGTTTTTTCTTCATTCAATTTAAAAGTTTCTTCTTGCATAGTATCGTCCTCACAGTAATAGTATAGCAAATAAAAGTCCGTTTAAAAAGTCTTTTTGCATGTGGATAATAATTATTTACATTCGATTTATTGCATGTTATAATACCCCCTAAAGGAAGTGATTTTCGGTGGGATCTATCGAAGAAACTAAAAGCAAAAAAACAGAGTGTTTGAGAAATGGAGAGTTCAATAAGCCGAGTTTATCGAATGATTTTAAAAATCATCGATACGACGAAATATTTGCGTTTATAGAAAGACTTCAAAAATATCCAAATGCAATCATTTTGAGTGTTTTGTGTGCGACTGCACAAAGGGCATATTTATCTCCCAATGCTAACGAGTTCTCTATCGAACAATTGAAAGAAAAAATTGAACAGTCGGGAAGTGGTCCTGTCAATTTAGAAACTATGAATTATCAAGAGATCGTGGATTATGCGAACAAGCGAATTGTGCAGATGTGTGAGAAGATTTTATGTAAATTGATGATGGTGCGTGCACCGAAGTCCGATACAGTCTTGGAACAAGAAATAAAGAGTGTTCTCGCTCCTTTGCAAAAACATCCTTCTGAGAAAGTGCGTTTACATTATTGTGCGAATGTCGATTATGAGCCATTTTTGAACGATGAGAATCGTCGTCTTCGCAAGGTTGCTAGAATACTAGATGATTTCTATCATAGATATTATTTTTTCAGCGAAAACGAAGTTAAATGCAATAATTTTTTGGCTGCCGCGATCATAACAGGAGCTATCACGGTATTTGATGGCGATGTCAGATGTGAAAGACCCGACATGATGTATGCAAGCTTTTCGAGTTTACTTTTCGAAAAGGGAATTAATGTTCCAGAATTCGATGCCGATATATGCTACACCATCGATGACAACCGCATATTGGCCGATGTTTTGATGGGATATATCAAATCAGGAGAAATAGTTATGCATTCAGATATATTACCTCCATATTTTAAAACAGTGTTGAAAATGAGTGAGCCTGACGGTAGGGGACCTATCAACATGGCTCCAAAGAATTAAAAGAAAAACCGCAATCTCGGATAAACCGAATGCGGTTTTTTAGTGTTCACTTAGGATCAATATGGAAGACATCCAAAGTCGGATATTCTTTCAAGGGCTGGCTGTCCGTGGCAACATTTTGATTTGTATTTTCTAGAGACAAAGAAGATGTCTTGAGCGAAGTAGTTTGGTCTTCGCTTATGAGTTTACCGAGAGTGTCGACGAGGGCTTTCGAAAAATTGTAATTGTTTGTATATGTCGCTTCTTCTCTTTTATACGAAGTATTCATGGCATTTTGAGGCATCGTATCGATGATGTATTCACCATTCGTTAAAATGACTTTGACGGCCATTTTGCGGGCTTCCATGGGACTACTCATGAAGTTGGAATTCTCTTGTCGTCCGTGGGCCAAGGCAACCGTGTCGTTTATCAACACTTGGACATTCATAATTTCTTTTATATTTACGACTAATTTATCCGTGTTATTGTGTAGAACGATATTTCCGTTTTCGCCGATGGTGATACCGCGCATGTTCATATTTAGAACCTGCTTGCGAGGTACGACTCCAGCCAAATAGGCAATCTTGTGACTAATCGTATCGCGACGAAGGTCGGGATTTTTTAGGATTTCGAAGAATCTTTTCACATCCGACTCATTGCCGTCCAGCACGATAGCTTTATCGTCAAATTTGACACTTTGAGTCATGATGCCCTTGTCTATTATCTCACAGCCTTTGATAGCTTCGTAATCCATCGTCATGTATTCGTTTTTGTTTATTATCCACAGCCTCTTGTCAGTGGCAACAAAGTTGTAATTTTTCTCGGTTTGGGCTTCTTTGCCAGTTCGGACATCGATCACTGTTTCGTCTATAGGTAAAGCGGCATTTACCAGTTTGGCATTTTCGACATTGATGGTGAGACAAGCATTCAAAATCATCTGTTCTTTGCCATCTTGTGGGTCCTCATTGTGAGCGACATAAGGCTCTAGTGGTCCTAGGTGTTCACTTCTGGTTTTCAACAAATCGAACTCCTGCATGGCCTCTTTCTTTTCTTTTGCAGCAGTGGTAACTGCTTGGGCACCATCCTTGATCATATCTAGTCCTCTATTCAGTAGGTCTTTAAATGCCATATTTCGTACCTTCTTTCTCTTCAATTATATCAGTATTCTGGTAATTAGGAAACAAATTTGTATTGAGTGGACATCAAGTTTTTTCGATACCGTATGCGATGGATGGAAAACTTTGGACTTCTGTGGCAGTTTTTGTTAAAATATAGAAGTCAGGAGATGCTTTATGAAATTAGTTGAATTGAGAGAAAAATATGACGAACTTCAATTGAAATATGGCGATCCAACTTTAGATTCTATCTATAACGGAGGCTGTGAAGATAATCCCGACATCATGTTCGTGTTCATGAATCCGACGGGCCGCAATGTAGCTGCGAATAAGTCTTGGCAAGGGCTCAAAGCACCATGGATAGGTACTAAAAATATTTGGGATTTGTTCGATGCGGTAGGATTGATAGATACAGATATATATGCACGAATAAAAGGAAAGAAAGGTTCAGAATGGACATGCGAATTCGCCCAAGAAGTGTACGATGATGTCGCCAAACATAGATTCTTTATCAATAACTTGGGTAAATGTACACAAACCGATGCGCGAGCTTTACCAGATTTTATATATTTGCAATATTTGGATTATTTAAAAAAAGAAATCGTCGAAGTAAATCCGCGAGTTGTCATTTTATTTGGAAACCAGGTCAGCTCGGTCGTCTTAGGAGAGAACATTTCGGTATCAAAATCCCGCAAGAGGGAGTACGAACTCGATATCGATGGGAAAAAATTTAAGTGCTTTTCGGTGTTTTATCCTGTAGGAAACGGGCGATTCAACATAGATAAATCCATCGAGGACATCAAATGGATACAGGAAAATGTTTTAAAGGACGAGGTCGTCTCATGATTTATTTGAGAAGTTTCAATCTTTTAGATGATGTTCAGGAACATTTTTCTTACGATGAGCGACGTATTCACAATAACACGTATCCTCTTCACATATTTCCGAATAAGAATTTCAAGGATATCAATTTTCGCGATATTACGATATTTTATGGTGGAAACGGTTCAGGAAAATCGACGTTGCTCAACATAATTGCGAGCAAATTGGATGCCGCGAGGAAGTCTTCCATCGAAAAAGGCGCTTTTTTTGAGAATTACGTGCGCCTGTGTGATTATGAACTCGACTTGCATCCCGATGAAATCAAAATAATAACGAGTGACGATGTGTTCGATTATCTTTTGGATGTTCGAAGCATCAATTCGGGAGTCAATCGTCGCAAGGAAGATTTGAGTAAAGAATTTTTGAATAAGAAGTTTTCGAAATTCGATGCCAGCATTTTCGAGTACGAAGCGATAAAGGCTGCATACGAAGCGAAGCACAATTCGATGTCCAAATATGTGCGCGCGCGACTCGTAAACAATAATATCGTAGAGCAATCAAACGGCGAGGCCGCCCTTCTCTTTTGGGAACGTGAGATAGATGAGAATTCGCTTTATATTTTGGACGAACCGGAGAACAGTCTTTCGGCCGAAAACCAGATGAAATTGAAGAATTTTATCGAAGATTCGGTTAGATTTTATAACTGTCAATTCATCATATCGACGCATTCGCCCTTTTTATTATCTTTGAAGGATGCGCGCATTTACGATTTGGATAGTCATTGTGATAAGCCAAAAAAATGGACAGAATTACCGAATGTTCGACTGTATCGCATATTTTTCAAGGAACACGAAGATGAATTCGACGATTGATCACGTATTTCGATAATTGAAAAGCACCTCAAAATCAAAGGGTGCCTTTCTTTTCATCTTTTAAAGTGCTTTCGAGTTTCGAATGTTTTTCATATACGGCGCGATAATAGACATCGAGATTGGCCTTTTCGGATTGGTAGGTCACGGCTCGAGCAAATTCGTCATTGAAGTCAGTCGCATAACCTATAGTTTCTTCGACGAATTGAGGTCCAGCGCCAAGAAGGCCCGTAACTTCGGGTTTGTCGTAAAGATCATAAGCACTTAGAAGTGTGTCGAGTGTGTCTGACTCAGTGATGATATTCGAAGAGCAGGCCATCTTAGAGGCAATCTCGATTAGAGCAGCCTGAACGGCTGGCGATTGCCTATCGCAAACCTTTTTTATGAATGTCTTTTCGGTGCGGAGTTTTAGCATTTCATTTGTCATGGCATGTTTTCCTTTCTATCATAATTCCATTATACAATAGAAAAGTGTTTTTTGACAGATCGTAGACATTTTCTTTACATCGACTACGGATTCAGCCTATTAGGACCGCGGAAGATAAATTCCGTCTCTTTGAGGCTCGGAAGACCCAATAGCAACATCGTAAGGCGGTCGATACCGAGACCAAAACCACCGTGCGGAGGGCATCCGTATTTGAAAAATTCTAAGTAGAACTCGACGTCTTTTCCGAGTCCTTTTTCTTCGGCTTGTCTTTTTAATATATCGTAACGGTGTTCTCTTTGAGCTCCTGTTGTAATTTCGATTCCTCTCCACAAGAGATCATAACCGAGCGGCATGCCTTTTTCATCTCTCATATGATAAAAGGCTCTTTTGTCAGGGGCAAAGTCGGTGATGAAAATGAACTCGGAACCGAATTCTTCTTCGGCATAGCGACAGGCCAATTTTTCAGCTTCGCTGGTCAAGTCGGTTTTCTCTTCTTCCGCTACCGTGTATCCATATCTCTTTTCTATTTCATCATAGACATCGGCAAGCTTTACTCTCGGGAATGGTTTGTCCGGTACGACGAGAGGCTTATCGAATACTGAGGCAATTTTCTCACCAAATCGTTCGTCTATTTTTGTGAGTGTGTGAACGAGCAGTTTCTCTTCGAAATCCATGACATCTTCATAGGAATCGATATAAGAGAATTCGACATCGAAGCCTGTGAACTCGGTGCTGTGTCTGTTGGTAAACGACTTTTCAGCACGGAAGACAGGACCGACTTCAAAAATTCGTTCTAAACCTGCAGCCATAGCCATTTGTTTGTAAAATTGAGGTGATTGAGCGAGATATGCCTTTCCGTCGAAATATTTTATTTCGAAAACATCCGAGCCGGATTCACTTGCGGCAGCGATGATCTTCGGAGTGTGAATTTCAGTGAAGTCGTTCGAATACATGTATTCGCGCATCGCTTCGACCATAGCACTTTGAATTCGAAATATCAAAGAATTTTTTTCGCTTCGTAAGTCGACCCATCGATAATCGAGGCGAGAATCGATTTCTGCTCCGTCATCGATAGGACTAGGTGCGGCGATAGATTCGATGTGAACGGCCGAAGGGATAAATTCACGTCCTCCATTTTTGACATACTCGCTCGCGATCATCTTTCCTTCGACTGAGATGACCGAACCGACCGTGCACTTCAATACTTCTTCGATAAGATCGGATTGTTCATCTTTCGAGAAAGAAACTTGTATCTCTCCGGTAATATCCGATAATATTATGAATGTCATGTATTTTGTGTCGCGAATTTTAGTGATGAAACCCGCGATTTTGGTTTCCTCATTTTCATTTAATCTTTTTATCATTGTTCTTTTCATACTTTTTCTCCTTATCTATGATGGACATCATGTCCCAATAATCTTCTCCTGGTTCGAGTACCAAATCGAAGTCTTCGAATGTGGAAGTGTGTTCTTCGTCCCATGAATCTATAGCGACGAAGGCAACTTTTAGAACTCGACTGTGCTTCTTCTCATCGACCATGGCCAAATCGCTCGGCTGATCACCTAGGAGAAGAACTTGATTGCGGTCTGAAAGCTGGGCTTTGATCGATTCTGGTAGGGAAACTTCGTTTTTGTTGAGACTGTGAATGATGTCTCCCGATACTCCTGTGGCAATTCCGTTCGTGAAGGTTATCTTATTGCTGCTAATGTAGATGTTGTCAAAAAGGCAATCGTTGTTCTTCAAAAAGCATTCGATAAAATTGCCGAGGCCGGCACTTATGATGATGACAGGCACTCTTCTTTCGTGGAGAAACTTTAAAAAATCCACAGCTCCGGGCCTAAATTCCATTATGCGCAAGTCGGTCGCAGCCTTGTCGAAGAGTTCTTCTTTTATACCGTATTTTATGAACAGTTCGATGTGCAGCTGGAACCATTCTTTGACCTTAGCTGATTTTTCTTCGAGAGGCATATTCGGGTCGATTTCGATCGGTCGATATTTTTCATAAAGAGCATTTCGCTCGGCAGTATATTGAGGCGGCACCAGGTCACTTGTAGCCAGGATAGACCACGATGTTTTGCTATTTCCGTTAGTAATCGTTCTATCGAAGTCGGCGACGACATAGAAGTCGTCCCAATTTTCTACATGTAGCATCTCTTCTTTTACATTTTTGATCATATTACAAATCTCCTTATATAAACATCATTTCTTCGATGAGATTGTCTATTTTTATGTGTTTGATTTCTCGTGTTGCCATGTCGATTAACTTGACTTCATATTTAGCTATATCACTCGCATCGAAAGTGATGAGAAAAGTTGCATCGACGTTCTCTTTTGTGACTTGCACGAGTGAATAATCGACTTCGACTTTGAAACCGGCTTCTCGAAGGTTGGATCCGATGATGAATGCATCATCGAAGACTTCTTTATCTGTTGGAACAATATAGGCATCGAGAGGTTCTGTTTTTTCTTTGTACGGTGTAAGTTCAGAAAGGATTTTATAGTCTACAAATATGTAGAATATATCGTCTTCGGTCTGACCACCGATAAAAGTCTCTTTATCATCGACGGAGATGCCAAAAGATTTGTCATCACAAAGGTCTACGGCTATGCTCAAGGCCTCCAAATTTTCTTGCAATTTCTCATCGCGGCCACCGTAAGTTACCGATATATCTTCGATATCGAGGTTAGTTAGAATTTTGACGGCCAAATTGATCAGTTCGGCGCAAGTATATGGAGAAGTCTTCACACTCAAGGCTCCCAAAACCATCGTCTCTTCGTCGTCCATGATGGGACTATAGAAGAAGACTTTTTTACTATCCGTATGACGGCTATTTAAAGCTTCTTCGACGATGTTCTTTTTACTTTTGCCTTTATCATCGAATATAGCGAGCTGCATTCCTTCGAAGTTGTTAAGCTCACATGTTCCTTTGAAGATGTCGAGTATGTGTTCGTATTTTCTCAGTTCATTTCCTATCAGTTTCATCTTTTTCCTCCTTTTTGAAACAAAAAAACTATCATGCATAGGGACGAACTGAAAAGCCCGCGGTGCCACCCTATTTCACAATAGTCATTGTACTCTTTATTAACCTATATCGTGGTTGTGACGTCGATGCATTCGAAAGTGTCTTTCCAAATACTTTTGTCATGGACTTCTCAGCAGATTGCCCACTCTCTTTGACAAAATGTATGAGGTACTCCTCTTTCCATCGAATATGTCTTTATTTTAGTCTATTTCTCGTTAGAAGTCAATCTGTTTTTTTCCATATCCGCTAGAGAAATTTAGTGTATTTTGCCTATTTTAATTAATGTGTTTAACAGAAAGATGATGATGACCAATTGACATATATATCGTGATCATGCATTTTTGTCACTCTCGTTTGCAAACCTAGGGACGCGCCATCGAGAAGCCAACCCGATCTACTAATGCAACCATCACAGCCGTTTCCGGTTCTATACATTTCTATAACGACATCATTTAAGAATTCATATGTCTCTCCTATTGTCGCCTCTACCGTGATTTCTTGTATTTCTTTATCGTAGCCTGGAAAATACGGGGCATAGCATAAATATTTTGGGTCAGCAGCATTTAAATGTATTGTCACGTTTACTTTATTCGTCCATCGCGCATACACTGTAAAACTATCGTTTTGTGTTACTAAAGTATCCTCTGTGATTAACATTCCACCGACTGCATCTGTATACCAACCCTTAAATATATATCCTGCTCTCGTCGGAACAGGAAGAGCTCCATACTTTTCATTCTCAGTTAAGGTTTTTTTGGAAATATCTACAAGTCCGTCTCCGGCATCGAAAGTTACTTGAAGTTTTTGGTTTATATCTTCTAAAGTGAAGTCAGTATAGAATACTGCATCCAAGTCGGAGTCTTGATTTACATCCTCCAAGTAGTTCAATGTCACCA
>CAZKKM010000045.1:0-6878 GCA_964553435.1 uncultured Muribaculaceae bacterium
TAGGAATAGCATCTATTCTCACGATAGTAGGTACGATTTCGTATGCATATTTCACCGCTACAGGAGAAACAAGACCCGTACAAGCGACGATAAACACGGCTACGGTGAGTGTCAGATTTGCAGACAATGACAATGGCATAACATCCGAGCTCAACTTCGGCGAATACATCACCAAAAGGTTCATGATCGAGAATACAGGAACAGTCGATGCCAAAGTGAGACTGTTTTGGGACAAACTGGTGAACACCTATACAGTTGGCAGTTTGACTTATACATTGAGTTACTCAGAAACAGAGAATGGAACATATAGTGAAATAGTAGGAAACACGAATGTGCCTAGATCTAAGATTCCGACGAAGGCAACTTTGGTGAACAGTATAACTATACCAGTAGGTAAGACTTATTACTATGAGTTAAAAGTAACACTCAACTATTTGAAAGATGTGAATCAAGATCCCGATTTGGATGCGGTGTTCTATACTGACTTCGGAGCGGAAGACATCAATGTGAAGAGTGTAGTCGATAAGATAATCGCGTCATCCAATGGAGTGCGGACAGATTTCGATAGTCCAGCGACGAGTGATGAAGGTGTTTTCGAGATGGCAGACGATTATGGAACCAGTTATTACTTTAGAGGAGCAGTGGAGAACAACTATGTACAATTTGCTAGCTTCTACTGGCGAATAATAAGAATCAATGGAGACGGAAGCCTCCGAATACTGTACGATGGAACTACACCGCACGCGAATTGTGAATCAAGTGACGACAGATATACAAAAATTAATCAGGTATATAATTCGTTAGCTAATGATGCCAAATATGGAGGCTGGATGTATGGACCAGCTAACACAGTAGCAGGAACGACCACTCCGAGTACGAGCAAGGAAGAGGCCCAATCGAACATAGTGGACTCCGATATCAAAAAGGTAGTTGATGCTTGGTATAAAACGAATATCGAAGACAAAGGTTATGGTCAATATGTAAGCGATGCATCGTTTTGTAACGATAGAAGCACTCCTGGCAGAGCAGTAACTGGCTATAGTTCCGATACCGGATTAGGGTATGGAGTAAAAGCAACTGTTTATGGAGGTATGGCAAGAGGGGCTGCTTGGTCATCGACGACTAATCCCCAACTAAAATGTCCTCAAAAGAACGATGCCTTCACAGTCGAAGATACGACAAAAGGAAATGGAGCGTTAACTTATCCAATAGGATTGATTACAGCAGATGAAATAATGATCGCAGGAAGTGGAAAAGCTAGAACAATAAATAATAATTATTATTTACATAAATCTTCGAATCATTTTACTTGGTCATTTTCACCTGCCGTTGTTCCTGAAGTAGCCAAAGTAGCTTCGGTAATTCTTATAGGGAATATAACGGATAACTCTACCGCTTTTCATAGCACACATGTTAATCACAACGATGGCGCAATAGCTCCTGTAATTAATCTTACCGCTGAATACGTAAGTAACATGATCGGAGACGGCACCATAGGAAACGAGTATCGCGTAGAATAGGAGAAAGAATGATGGATTTAAAAACAAAAAGAACGATATGTTTGGTGATAGGAATAGCATCTATTCTCACGATAGTGGGTACGATTTCGTATGCGTATTTTACAGCGGTGGGAGAAATGAGACCCGTGCAAGCGACTATAAATACGGCAACAGTGAGTGCCAGATTTGCCGACAGCGATACAGGGATTACAGGTCAACTATCCTTCGGAGAATCGCTCACGAAGAAGTTTGCGATTACGAATACAGGTACAGCCGAGGCAAATGTGAAGATGTACTTTCAAGGATTAGTCAACACATACTTGGAAAATAGCTTGACTTATACTTTGAGTTATTCTGAAACTGAAGATGGACCATTTACGGAGGTTGTGAGTAAGACAAATGTACCCCAATCAAAAACGAGCACTAAAAAGTTACTGGTGAATCTTCTAACTATTCCTGTTGGCAAAACATACTATTATAATCTGACTGTGACATTGAACTATTTGAATGATGTAAATCAGGATGAAGATTTGAAAGCGGTATTCTATACGAATTTCGATTTGGAAGACAGAAACAAAAAAAGCCCAATAGAAGAGTTGCCTCAAACATCGAAAGGAGTAAGAACTGGATTCGCCGATCCGGCGACGACAGACGAAGGTATCTTCGAAATGGAAGATGACTATGGAACAAGTTACTACTACAGAGGAGCAGTGACAAACAACTATGTCAGATTTGCAGGTTTCTACTGGAGAATAATCAGAATCAATGGAGACGGAAGTCTCAGGATAATGTATGACGGGACGAAAGCACATGCAAATGGAGATAAAGATACAGATAGATTCACACATATCAATCAAGTATACAATGCAAGTTTTGATGATGCAAAATACGTAGGTTGGATGTACGGGCCTGCAAACGCAGTCGAAGGAACAACAACACATTCAACATCTAAAGAAGAGGCTCAGACGAATACAGAGAGTTCAGATATCAAAAAAGTAGTAGACGAGTGGTATAAAACAAATATCGAAGATAAAGGATACGGACAATACGTAAGTGATACATTATTCTGTAATGATAGAACGACACCAGGAAAAGATGTAACTGGATATAATAATGATACAGGAAAAGGTTTCGGAGTAAATGTAACAATCTATGGAGTGCATACAAGAGTAGGAGTAAGTGCATTTGATCCTAAACCACAATTTAAGTGTCCAGAGAAAGTCGATGCATTCACAGTTCGTGACGAAGAAAAAGGAAATGGAGCTCTCACATATCCGGTGGGACTTATAACAGCAGATGAAATAGTAGTTGCAGGAAGTGGAAAATTTGAAACAGCGAACCAAAGCTATTATTTATATCGTGGTGAAAAAACTTTTTATTGGGCTCTTTCACCATATTTTATGAATACAAATGGTTATTCTTATATGTTTAATGTCAATGGTTATGGATATTTGAGTAATACTGATGTTCGTTCTAGCAACAATGTTGCACCGGTCATAAATCTCTCGGCTGAATACGCAAGTACCATGATCGGAGACGGTACTATAGGAAACGAATATCGCGTCGAATAGGATAAAGATTTTAATAATGGTGTGTAAATTCAAAAAGAATTGCACATCTTTTTTTGTCGCTCCTTGAGTTGATTTCGAAGATTTTCTTGAATTGAGGAGTGATATGAATTATAATATCGAAGCAAGAGGAGAAGTATTATGATGTTGATTTTGAGACAAGAGACTAAATCAGAGTATATAACGATCGAAGATGTTCGCGAAGGAGACGAAAGATTGGAAGAAGGTTTCGGTGTCAGATTTGGAAGTGAAGTGCATACTTCTATGGCACAAGAAAAGTTTTTAGAGGTGTTTAAGCGGGCGATTAAAAAAGGGTATATTACCAGTTTTAATACGGATAGAGCTGGAATATACCATATAACATATCTCGAGTCGGATGGGACGTATTTGAGATTTAGGGAAGTGGATTTGAATGTCAGTAAGACAGATTCTAATTTTAGATGTTCATTTCTCAATTTGTGGGAAAACTATAGAAAGCATGAAAATAGATATGGACGAAGAGTTTATAAAAGACTCAGAATGGCCGGATGTCCGAGCGATATTTTATTCAAATGTTCGGACTTGATATCTACATATAGTGCGACAAAACAGATATCCAAAGATTTGAATGTGAAAGAAGCTAACGAATTTTATGCTCGTATGATGACTCATCAACATGTTTTGAAAAATGTTCCGATGAAGATTTCACCGATTTCGAAAGATCTCAGAATGGTTTTTTGGGCGACAATTTTCGTTTTTGCTGCAGTGTGCATTTGTTCCCCTTTCATATTTGTCGACTGTTGGAAACTAGTCGTGAGTGTGCTGACTCTAGTAATGGGGTACACTTCTTTAGATGCATTTACAAGTGATTATAAAAAACGCAAAAATCGCGAAATGTCATCAGCGGTCGATAAATTTAGAATTGAATATGGAAACAAATTCGGCAAAGATTTCGATACAGTTTTAAATAAGAATGCGAGTCTCGAAAAGAAAAAGGGATTAGTCGATATCATCAAAAATCAACTTAAATACGATTTAGATGAAGATATACGAGAAAAGTTGGTCTCTTTATCTCGACAGTATTCAGAGGATAGAGATGCAGAGATGTTTTCAACTGATAAAAAAACGGACAGATACAGATATGTCATGCAATTGATCGATGTCGAAAGCGAGTATTATGCACGACGAGATAACGACGGACTAGTTCCTAAGACGGAACTCAATGAAGGGAATTTCTTGGAGATAATGAGTTTTTTGGGATGGATGCCAAAGAAAGTTTGTTCCGATGAATTTTTGATAAGTATAATGGATGCGATAAGAGAGATTTCGCTGCGGCCTTATAGAGGTGTAGAAAGTGAAATATTGAGCTTAATAAAATTGGCCGTACAGTATGTCGGAATAGGTATGCCAACCGATAATACATGTATAAAACTCAGAGAACTCAGTTTTAAAATACTCGATAAGGCACATTTAAGATTGGAAATGGCGAGAAGATTGGAAAACGAAAACGAAAAAGCGAGTATTGCAGTAAATTTAGAAGACGAGAAAAGAATAGCTTTTGCTCCCGTTTCATAAGACAACTTTTAAAGAAGTTGTTTTTTATTTGGCTAGATAATGTGAAAAAGTTTTTCTTTATGTTTTAGAAAATGTATGATACAATAGCCCGTGCGAAAGGGAATTTATATGATCAATAATGAAAGAGCATGCGAAGAGGCATGCGCAAATACGATAAAGGAGTATCTCGAAAGTGGGAACGATGTTTCTACAGGAAATGATAAATTGGACATGTTCGTGGGATATATCAAAAGAGATATCGCTTATGCTTTTAAGAATTTTGATGAAAAACAAGCGGTAATCTTTGTAAATAAATTTTTAGGTTTAGTCAGAGCTTTTGCAAAGTTTTCGACTATAGATAAAATTCACAATAATTATCTCCAAGTGTTATTGGATAATTTAGTAAATGCAGAATGCGAAATGTATGCATGTCGTGACGAATGTGGCTGGAAACCTAAAGAAGAAGTCGCTTTATCGAGAGATGATTTGAGGACAAGGATGGAACTATATGGGATAGCAAAGGGGACAGTTTTCGACAATGCAGGGTTGGCTGTCGCCGATTATCTCATAGGCACAATTCTCGATAAGCCTTATTATGGGTGCGAACTTCGAATTTTGAAAATCATAGAGGCATGTCAAAAATATGCTGCAAAGGTGTTCGAATACATTCCGCTTGTCGGACGAGAACATTTACTTTTGGATGTAGAAAAAAGTTTTTACAGTGATCTATCTCATCAAAGAAATAAGATATTAGAGAACCGGAAGTCTGCTCGGGAGATCAAAACTTACCAAAAAGGTCATTAGAATATTTGAATTTTAAAAACAAGGGGACGAAATGAAATATTTAGTAAAAGCTACAGAAGATAGGAAGTTAAATATTATAAAATTGGATCACAATGGAAAAATGCATGGCAGAAAGATGGCTCCGCTAGATTTTTACAATGACAATATACAAAGTATAAAAGATGGCAAAATGTACGATTTTTCTTTCGTTGCAAGGGATGCTCTTTCTATATCTTCTACATACGATTACGAAAGAGATAATATTTATATATTGGATGAAAGTGTTCTCGATGATCCTGTACTCATGAGCATATTCGAAGGTATAGTCGATTTCTTTCACGAGGGAGAAGAGACGTCCATGAATAATTTGGATTCTATATGTTTGGAAATGATCGGAAGATACATACATACCGAAAATGTCGATTTTTTGAGTGGTTATTCTAATTATGAGAAAATAGTCAGATACATGAGAATCAATGCAGAAAGTTTGATTTTAAGAACGGATTGGCGACATGCAGTAGGGGTGAATAAGCCGGTCAAACTCGCCTTTCTTGGAGGGATAATATTAGTATTTATCCGCAGTATAAGTGCGATCATGAATGGGGCGGTTGGAATGCCTAGTATTTCTACTGTGTGCTACGGCATGTCATTTTTGACAGGGCTCTTGGTATATCATAGATATGAAAAGAAGAAGACGTGTCAAGCTTTATTCGACGAATTGATCGAGGTATTAGAAGAAGAGTCACAAAACGAGAAAAGGACGATAAAATCCCATGAAAAGTCAAGAGAAGATGAGAAGAGAAGAATACTTTACGAATTCATCAAGCGCGACTTAAAATATATAGAGACGAGACCGAAGGATCGTTTCCGAACGGAATGCGCAGAATTGGCCAATTTGAGCGATGCGGCAAGGATGATGTGCAGCAATGCATCTATGAAAACTCTTTTGGATATAGAAAAACGCATATATACCAAGGGAGCACAAAGTCCTTACTCAGATGTGACAGATTTTGCATGCACTTCGAGATTCGATGAGATGTGTCGTTTCGTCTTTGGAAAAGACAACTCATTCGATGATGAAGTTTTGAGTTATGCACGGTATCTTTTGAAGACGATAGATGGGAAATGTGTTCAAGCAGGTGAATATATAGCTGTGAATATCTTGGAGGCTGTATTGGAATGTCTTTGTGCAATAAATTCGCCTCGTGAACCTAGTTCCCCTTATTATCTAAATATCAGAATAAGTAAAGATAAGTTAAGCGAATGCTGTAGATGGGCGGAAGCTAGAATTTGTGAAACTGGGGCGACTTCAGTTTTCGTGAAAAATGTCGAGAAAACAGTTAATGAAGCATCTGATAAAACAGGAAAGATTTCACAACAAATTACACATTCAGATAAAATCATAATATTGGGACAAAAGAGGTGGCCTAAATGAAAAAATATTTATCTATCATGGATAAGGGCAAATATTTAGTGACTTTATTGGATGGAAGAA
>CAZKKM010000045.1:6888-13562 GCA_964553435.1 uncultured Muribaculaceae bacterium
ACCAGAGCAATTTAAGGAGAATCGTTCGCTTATCCAAAAGCATACGGAACCTTAAAAAATTTTAAATCTGTTTTCGAGGAAATTGAAGAAGGACGAATGATCGCAGATTTTTCTTTCATGAGTAGAGATTCAATACACGTAAATATGATAACCAGGAACAGAAAATTTGGAAACTTGGTAGAATCTGACGATGTATTCATTTTGGATGATTCGATTCTCAATGACGAAGAATCTATGAAGATACTCGAACAGTTTGCAGATGAATTTGCCAAATGCAAAGAAGAAATGCAAAGCAATTTTGCGAACGCAAAACACTATCTCAATCTTTCTACCGTCGATAAAAAAACTTATATAGAAGCATTGCGACTTTTTAGTAGAACTCGGTCTTTGACGGATATAGAAAAATTATGCCCAATCGACGATTTGATAAGATGTCTGAAAGTCCAGGGAAAAAATTGGAGCAAATACACTCGTCTATTCGATTCACCAGTTCTGAAGTGGAAGGATTGGATCAGAAAAACGTTATTAGGTGTATGCATTCCCACTTGGTTGATTTCTTTTTTGGTCATGCTTTTTACTTGGTCGGCCGGTTCTTTTGGGATTATGTTAGTATCGCTTTCATTTAGTGCCATTGCCACAGGCTTGCCAGTTGACATCGATGAGAGCGAGAAGGTTGTCGCAGCTCTTCGCGAATGTGTCGGATCGGATTATTATGATATGTTGGATTACAGAAATGATGAGATTCCTCAACTATCGAAAGAGAAAAAAACAAATAGAAATGTCGAGGCTTTTGCCGATTTTGTCAAAGCCGATATCGAATTCATAAAGAAACATGGAGATAGGGATTTTACATCTGAAATAGGAAAGTTGGGCGAACTATCTAAAAAGTATTTTAATAGTCTATCGAATTCTCACAATGAAGACAGAGTATTCTTAGAGGCTCTTCTCGAGATCGAGGAAAGCTTGTATGCGACGAGCAAAATAGGCATGAAAAAGGAAATGAGCACAGCATTGAATGTAGAGAGCTTTCGCAAAAGACTCATGTTTGCAGGGCTTAGTGAGGAAGATTTAAATACCACTGGTATTAAAAAGATACTCGATGTCGTCGCCACTTTGTGTGCAAATCCGTTTTATGGAGTAGAAGTAAAGATCGTCTCATTACTCAAAGAAGTATGTTTTCGTCTATCCGGGGGTTCAAAGAGCGACGAAGCTTACGAGGATGCTCTGCAGGGCTTGAGTATCGCTCGACAATACGATTCTTTAATGGGAGTGCTCGGCGAATTAGAGGATCACTTAAGTGAAGCAAAAGCTCGCGAGTCTATTTTGAAAGAGAAGGATAAGCAACAAGGAACATGTTTGACTTTATAATAAATGAGAGCGATTTAGAAGAAATTATAATGAGGAGGCTTTATGGAAGTCATATTGAAGAAGGATCTGAGAGGGCATTACATCTTTATAGAGGTCGATGGTAAAAAGAAGAAAAAATTGGATATATATACCGGCAGTTTTTTCAGAACGTGGAGAAAGAAAATCGTCGAAGAAAAAGAAGTGGGCGATTTCTCTTTTTGTGGTGACGGGAAGTTACATATAGAGTGCTTCGAAGTAAACTATGATAGTGAAGTCGTCGAATACGATATGAATGTCACTTTGGATAAGAGCATCAAAAACAGTAAAAAAGCCATGCGTGGTTTGTTCGAATTGACGAACGAGTTTGGGAAAATCAGGAAAGAAGCGAGAAGCGATTTTGTAACCAAAAAAGCAGAGCGAGAACTCCAAAAGCGAAGTGTCGATTTATTGATCGATTATGCAAAGTGTTGGACACTGCCTACGATCGAAGATGAAAGAGAATTCGAAGAGTCGGTAAGTTGGCTCAAAAGATATAGAGATTTCATCGTGTATGGCAATGTCACCTTGGCAAATTTTATCGAAAAGTTTACTCTCAAATTTTTGTCGAGTTTGGCTGTCGGAGTATACTTTGCCAGTTATGTCGATTGGGCTATTTTATTCTCGATTAGCGGTTTTTCTATTTCCGATTTTAAATCCATTCTCTTCGGTATGGCTGGTTTTTGTTTTATAAGTTTCTGGAGAGAAGTGTTTAAAAATTGTTATAACGAGAGAACATATATCGACTTTATGTGCGATGTAGACGTATACGATGAGCGAAAGATGCGCGAATACGGTATGGAGATGGAGAAAAAGCACGGTAAATCGAAGATGTTTATGAAAGAATTCGTCGAGGAGGATAGGAAGTTTTTGAATGCGTTTCCGGCATGCAATATAGCCGATGTGGCTTTGAGATTGGATGCGATTCAGGCTTGCAAAGTAGATAATCTGGCGACGAGATTTAGTCGTATGAAAGAGCTTCTCGAAGTAGAGAGAATCGTGTACGGAAACGATGCCAAAATTGGCATGAAAGACTGTGTAGAAAATGCTTTTCAAAGTTATTTCTTCGAGAAGAGATTGAATTTCTTGGGCATCGATGCAAATACGATGAGAACTCAAGTCGTATATGTGAGATTGTATAAAGTCGCCAAGTCTTTAGTAGCCAAGCCTTTTCACGGAGTTGAACTCGAGTTAATCAGATTGGTCGAGGTGGCAATGGAATTTGCCAAGATGAACATCAAGTATAAAGACAAAATAGAATTGGTACAATCGGCTGAATATGCCGAGATTTTGGTGCGAAGTTCCGAAGTTTGTAAAAGAGCGCTCTTTAAGCAAAAAGCCGCATGTAGGCACGATGAACTGGTAGAAGCACGAAGAGAACTCGAAAGAACTATTCTGTTAGGAAGAAGTATTACTTTCAATGGACAAGAGAAGAGCATCAGATTTAAGCCGATGAGCAACGATGGGAAGCATTGAAGCCGTTTGAGTTGCTTTTTTTGTGGCACTCGTTTATAATTATGAGGTATGAAAAGGAAGTGAGTTTTCGTGGAAAGAACTTTTAGCGAACAAGAGTTGGTGAGAAGGGAAAAACTCGATAAAATAAAATCGTTGGGAATAGATCCGTTTGGACACAAGTACGAAGTCACAGATTTTTCTTCCGAGATAAAGAATGAATGTGCAGGAAAGAGTCACGAGGAATTAGAAAAGCTCAACAAAGAAGTGAGCATTGCAGGACGAATCATGTTCATTCGCAAGATGGGCAAGGCTAGTTTCTTCTCTTTGAGAGATAAGCTAGGAAATATTCAAGTGTACATTTCGATAAATGATGTTGGAGAAGAATCGTATGGATTATTCAAGTCGGCCGATATCGGCGATATAGTCGGCATAAAAGGTCGCGTCATGGCGACTCAGACGGGAGAAATAACTGTCAAATGTTTGGAATATACGCATTTAGTCAAATCTTTGAAACCATTGCCGGAGAAGTATCATGGTCTCGTAGATGTCGAAGAACGTTTTAGAAGAAGATATGTCGATTTGATCATGAATGATGATGCGAGAAGAATTGCCTTTGCTCGGCCAAAAATCATTCGTTCTATTCAACACTATTTGGACAATTTAGGTTATGTCGAGGTGGAGACACCTATTTTGGGAACCATTCTCGGCGGAGCGGCAGCTAGACCGTTCGTGACACATCACAATGCGCAGGATATCGATATGTACTTGCGTATCGCGACTGAACTCAATTTGAAAAGACTCTTAGTCGGTGGCATGGATGCTGTTTACGAAATCGGACGTATCTTCAGAAACGAAGGAATGGATCGCAAGCATAATCCGGAATTTACGACCATCGAATTATATAAGGCTTTCAGCGATTTAGAAGGTATGATGAACATTACGGAAGGCATAGTAAGCACGTGTGCGATGGAGTTAAACGGAACTTATGATGTGGAATTCATGGGTCAACATATCAGTTTAGCTCCAGGATTCAAAAGAGCACATATGGTCGATCTGATAAAAGATAGAACTGGCATCGATTTCTTCAAAGTCAAGTCATTCGAAGAAGCGAAAGCACTGGCCGAAGAGAAACACATCGAAGTTGAAGAGCATTTTGGATTCGGTCATATCGTAAATGCGTTTTTCGAAGAATTTGTCGAAGAGACGATCATCGAACCGACTTTCGTATTCGGACATCCTGTAGAAATCAGTCCGCTTGCCAAGAAAGATCCGAAGGATCCGCGATTCACTCAAAGATTTGAGTTGTTCATTGCAGGATGCGAGTATGCGAATGCTTTCACAGAATTGAACGATCCGATCGACCAATTCGAACGATTCGAAAATCAATTGAAAGAAAAGGATTTGGGAAACGAAGAAGCGAATGACATGGATTTGGATTTCGTCGAGGCTTTGGAATACGGCATGCCACCTGCCGGCGGCATGGGCATGGGCATCGACAGATTGGTCATGCTTTTGACAGGCAGCGAGTCCATAAGAGAAGTCTTGTTGTTTCCTCTCATGAAGCCGACTGGAAAAAAGTGATTTATCGAGGTGTCTATGAAAAAAATGACAATAATTTGGACGATCACTTTGCTCGTCGTCGTCGGAGGTCTCACAGCTTTTGGATTCAGATTCAAGAAAGATAATGCTGGGGCTATCGCCGAAGAAGCTTTGGTCGATGAGGCGAAGAGATATTTGGGCATGTATCAGGCCAATTTCCCTTTGAAAGGTGAAAAGAAAAAATTTACGGCCGAATATTTAAAATCGGAAGGATTCGAAGTCGAGTTGGGCGAATGTGATGGTTATGTCATCGTCAAAAATGGCGACATGGGATATACGTACGATGCGTACGTAAAATGTCCTGATTATATTACGAAAGATTACTCTAATGAGTAGTTTTTTTTCGACAAAATATATGTGATGGTTGCTTACGAAGCGATCATTTTTGTGAACGTTGTAGGAGCAATTGCACCAGTCATAAACCTTTCTGCCGAATACGTAAGTACCATGATCGGAGACGGGACTATCGGAAACGAGTATCGCGTAGAATAAGAGAAAACAAAGAGAAAGTCTTTGTTTTCTTTTGGTTGAAAATGTAGAATGTTTGCAATATAATAGTCAAAGAAAACGAGAGGTTTAGTATATGAATTATAGAATAACGATAGATGAAGAGGGTAGATTTATAACCATACAGGATGTATTAGAGGTGGAGGAAGAGCTGTTCGAAGGATACGAAGAAAAGGTCGTTTCGGTAAGAGATACTACGATGGAAATAGCTCTTTTCTTCGAAAAGTTGAAGAAGGCTGTTTTATCGATGAGAACTATTGCCAAACTAGAAAAGAACAATGGTAAATACTTTATCGAATGGTTGGAGCAAAAAAAAGAGGGCAGTGTACTTCATCGTGATACATTGGAAGTTTCTTCAAGTGACAGAAAGTTTATTGAGAATATGGATAAGATTTTAAAGTCGTACAAGCGAGTCGAAGGAGTGTCTCGTAGAAGAGTGTTCAGAAATTATGCCAAGAGTGCAGGGGATGACGATGTGTTCAAAAAGTGTTGGAATGCTTTGAAAAAGTATGGCGAGGTGATAAATGTCGATGACGTGGATAAAAAGAAAGCAACTGAGATGTATGCTTATCTACAAAAACATGAAGGTGACTTCGTCGCATGCCCAGTTAGAATGACATCAATGACGAGAACAAAAAAAAGTGCGGGAAGATCGTTGATAGGACTTATGATGATGATGGCGGCCGCGATTTTAGTTTTGAGTTTTACAAGTGTTCCTTTGTGGTATGGTTTGTTTTCATCAGTATGGGCCGTGTATTTGGTAGCCGACTGTACTAAAAAGCAGGTGAAGAAGGAAAAGGAATTTAAGATTGGGGTGATAAAGAAGTTCGTTCGAAATTTGGAAGGAAAAATCGATTACGACTATTTTAAATCTTTGAGTATTGGGAAAACGAAAAAGACGAAGGGATTCGCCACTCTCGTGAAAAAAGTTATCAAGACTTTACAAAGGCACTTTGGCGATATCGATATCGAGGGGTTAAGAAACCTGGGCGAAGAGTATTCTCGTGAGTATATGGAACAATTGGGGAGCGATAATGAAAAGCTTGCCATCGACGAGTACGCGATGCGTCTTTTGGATTACGAAATAGAGACGTATGCTCATAGTAACAGATGTGGAGCGATGAGTGCATCTCCTTCCGTTGGATTCGACCATCTATATGAAGTGTTGGAATGTATAGGCTGGGAGAAAGAAGTAGTCCTCACCGATGAGTTCATAAAGTACGTTCGCAGCTCGATGAGAACTGTAATTGAAAATCCTTATGAAGGGTGTGAAGTAGAGTTGCTTTCATTCGTCGAAATTGCCGTAGGCTATGCGAAGATTGTAGGAGTAGGGAAGATAGTTTTGACCGAAGAAGAGAAGCTAACTGTAGAAGAGTTTAAGAAAGACGTCGATAGCATTTTTGATGTCGTGTGTCGTAAGATAACAGAAGCTAAAAATTCTCATGAAAAGAAACAAACGGAGATAGCTTCTGCTCCTGCTTTGACAGAGCAAGAAATCGTCGAAGGTAAGAGAATGACATTTACCAAAGATGGAAGTAATAAGTAGGAAATTTGACATTTCCTATTTTTCATGTATAATACTAGTCTTGAAAAGAGGGGGAAGATCATATGCGCTATAGAATGATAGCAAATGAAGCGGTTCGTCCTACAATTGTCATTCAAAGTATGATAGAAAGCGATGAACGTTTGAGCACTGGAGAGACGACAGTTTATGGTGAGAGCCGTTTTGT
>CAZKKM010000046.1:0-13412 GCA_964553435.1 uncultured Muribaculaceae bacterium
GCTAAACCAGGAAGTGTTACTCCACATCACAAGTTCAAAGCTTCTGTATACGTACTATCTAAAGAAGAAGGCGGACGTCATACTCCATTCTTCTCTAAGTACAGACCTCAGTTCTATTTCAGAACTACAGATGTTACAGGAATCATCGAATTACCTGACGGTGTCGAAATGGTCATGCCAGGCGACAACGTAGAGATGACTGTCGAGCTCATCAGCCCAGTTGCACTCGAACAAGGTACTAAGTTCTCAATCCGTGAAGGTGGTAGAACAGTCGGTGCAGGTTCTGTATCAGAAATCATCGAATAATTACGATAACAACAAGACTCACTTCGGTGAGTTTTTTGTGGTTAAAAAACATTTTTAGTATAATTTAAAATAAGATAGACGACTAAATAAGATGATTGGGACGGTACTATAGGAAACGAATATCGCATACGGAATACTACGTCATAGTGAGTAAAAAGTTGAGGAGCAAAGGTGATGTTTGGTTTTTTTTGAAAAGGGGTAGATGTCAAATTTGGAAGTGAAATAATGCCAAATTTGGAAGTGAAATAACGTCAAATTTGGAAGTATAGTATATACTTTAGGTTAATTTGCTCAAATTAAAGGCACAGATAAATACTGAAAAGATGGGAGAACCTACGTTTTTGATGGTTTTAACAGGGACACAGTATGCTTATATGAGGAAAGACGGTGTGATAGTTTGTCCGATTACTTGTCTAAAAAATTGAAATGGAATTTATAATAATCTAACACATTCTATTTTTTAATTTTTTGGGTTTAAACTAATAACTTTTCGATTGAAAGTTGTTACAATTATATCAACAAAGAGCTTGTAAAAGATTCTTCTAGTTTTGCTATTCGTAAATTCTAAAGTAAAAAAATTACAGTTCACTTAGATAAATAAAGGGATTGGGAACGATTATTAGATGGAAATGATCTACTCTTCTTAAATTTTGTCTATTTTTTAAGTTCCTTGACTGAAATGTATAACGATTTTTCTGATGCTATTTTATTGACATGTTCGGTACTTTTTTGTATAATAGGCGAATCGCGCGTTTTAAAACGGAAAGGAGGCAAGCTCATGCAATTATTGGCAATCGTCAACGATGAAAAGACGAATAAAATTACTCAATTGTATTTCAACAAAGTAAACGAGAGCATCGAACTCGCAGGCTTTACCGTGACAGGAAATGGACTAGAAAAAATCGATGAGAATACAATGCATGTTTTTGGTGCACTATTGCTAGGAGATAATAGGGAAATGCTCGGAAAACACGGTGACTATGACATCATTTTGGATAAAGATTCCGGATTACTACATTTCTTTAAGGATGGTATAGAAGATTATGCACGTTTGTTTTGGAAGAATGGAAGCTCTGTATCGATGTCGCAAGTTGGAAAAAGGTTAAGTGAAAAAGATAGAAAGTCGCTAATGAGGCAGATTAGAATCAGAAATGCACTATTTACAGGAGCTCTCTATTTTACGTTGGGAACGTTGGAAGTGATGATGTTATTGAAGATTGCTTCTTTATTGGGCTTTAGAATTTCTTATAAGGAGGAACCTGTAGATATTTTTGATGGAATCGGTTATTTTTTCAGTTTAAGTGAGACGGAAAAATTTGAAGCGATAGATGCGGAAGATATAAGAAATTACATATATGATAGCAGATTGGAAACCGATACTGCGAAGGATTTTTTGTGGTGTCCCGAACTGATCGATGATGTGCTTCCGTATTACGAAGGAACACCTTTGGAAATCGTTTCGAGAATAAGACACAAAAGCATCGGAGCTGAGGATTTTACAATAGGTGAAAATAGAAGCAAGGGAGAAGAGGGCTGTGTTGGATTCTACGATTATGGAAATACTTTGCATGTGAAAGGCTATGAATCCGAGACTTTTTGTAAAGATAGCAGCGAAGCGGAAACGATGGGGCACGAATATGTTCATCTTTTGCAGACGATAAGTGCGTACCCTTTTATTAGTGAAAGTATAGCTGAGATAGTGAATCACGAATATTTTTTTAAGACAGCATCTTTTGAGAAAGAATATAGTTATTCCACTTCTTGTAAGTATACCAAGGTGTTAATGGAAATCGTCGGACCAGTTCCCGTTTGGAAGAATTCGTTCACCTTGAATTCCGATGATCTAAATCGAATTGTTCGCGATTATTTGAACGAAGAAGATTACGATAAGTTCGTCGAAATTATGTCGCTTCACCCATTTTATGATTCCGACAAGTTAGATGAATTGTATCCTGTATTAGAAGAGATACTGTCCAAATTGTATACTGAAATATACGGGGGAAACATGTACGACGAGGGGATAATCGATGCTATTTTACATGATAGACCACACTGCCGGGCCTACTTTAATAGAGTATTGATGAGAAGAGAACTTGCATATTACGAGTTCGATCAAGTGAGTTTAGAGAGAGCTTACGAATGTGGATATGTGAGTGCATATTACTATGGCGAGATCAGTTATGAAGAATATGTTGACGATAATTTTATGCCAGAGGCGACAAAGTATTGTGAAGAGAGAACTGTTTATACAGAAGATGGTGGAGAGCTAAATACTACGAAAGTCTACATGTTCTGTTATGAGGCAAAGAGTTCAGAAAATTTAATCCGATTCGAAAATTGCGAACGAAAAATTGCGATTATGCCTGGTTGCCAAATCGATGAAGCAAACGGGGTTGTTCATTTCGACGAAATGCAACGAATCGAAGTTCCGTCTATAGGGGAGAAGTTCGAATTGATAGACGGAGGGAAAGGACGAAGTTTCATCAAACAAGAAGAAAGATAGCCAACTTATCGATATTATGATATAATTCTTGTGAGAGCACAGGAGAGTATTTATGAAATTAGTTGCTATCATCGAGGATGCATCGACGAATGAAATGACCGAATTATATGTCAAAGAGAAAGACGGGAAGCAAGTTCTTTCCGGTTTTTCGGTGCAGGATGGAATTTTAAAGAAACCGAGTTTTGATGTGTTGAAGATATTCGAGATGTTCAAATTGGGATCAAACATCGAAAGTAAAGGACATGTAGGAGAATACGATCTCGTTTTAGATAAAGACAGTGGATTGATACATTACTTTAAAGATGGGGTTGAAGATTTCACTGAAACTCTTTTGAACAATGGCAGATGTGTCGAGCGAGCAAAGTACGAATATAAGCCATATAGAGGAAAGAGACCGAGTGCCAGACAATACTTTTTTAATAAAGTTAAGTCCGTCATCATATTGAGTTACAGTTTGTTTCTCACTTTGGGGTTCACCATTCCGAATACGAATTTTACTATGAGTGGCGAGAGGGTGAATCTCGGCGATGGGATAGAGTATGTCTTCGATTCTTTGAAAGATGGCTCTTTCGATAGGCCTATCGAAGCAGAAGATGTCAGGGATTACATTTACAATAAGAGCAGAATCGACAATCCTTTGGTAAAAGATTTTTTGTGGAATCCGGAGTTGATAAACGACGTTTTACCTCATTATCACGGGACTTTCTTGGATATAGTTAGCAAGATTCGCCATTTGGGATTGGACGTTTCAGATTTTGGACCATTCGATACTGATGACGAGAGAATAGTCGGTGAGTATCGGTTCGGCAATACTATATTTGTGAGAGATTATGTCGAAGAAGAATTTACTCCTAATGATTTTAAGGCCGAATCGATGGCACATGAGTACATTCACATGTTACAAACCTCGAGTGTCTATCCGTTCATATGTGAGGCAAGTGCCGAGATAATCGCGCAGGAATACTTTAACGATACTACGAGTGCCCGCAATGTAAAATGTTATAGTCGAGTTTATCGTTATGTGCAAGTGATCATGGAGATAATCGGTTCGGACCCAGTTTGGGAGAACAATTTTAGACAAAACTCGACCTCGTTCGACGACAGTGTAAGGCCTTATTTGAATGATGATGAGTATCGAGAGTTCATTCAAATCATGAATATTCATCCTTCTCGACAAATCGATATCTTAGAAACAAAGTTTTCGAGATTGGAAAGTCTTTTGAATACACTTCATACGAATAAGTACGGTTTCAGTATGTATGAAGATGAAATGATAAAGGCCATTTTGAGTGGAGACGATTACAGCAGGGTATATTTTAAGTCGAGTTTGAGAGAGAAAAAGAGGGATTATGTTCCTTTGCATTCCATCGATTTTGAAGAAGCTTTGAGAGCTGGAGAATTCATCAACGTTTATACAAATGCGGGAATAGTAGATGTAGATGTATATTTAAATAATAGAAATAATCCTGCATATAATTTGGCTTTAGGAGCAGGTTGTCATTTGTCGGAGGATGGAGAGAAAATCATCTTCGAAGTTCCCGAAAAAAAGTATGTGGAACCTATAACGATGAAATTTAAATCGACCGAAATGGTCATCTGAATATTTTTGAAGAGAGGATGAAAAAAATGAGAAAAGAAGAAATAACAGTCGGAAGTGAATGGCAACATTTCAAAGGAGATGTGATGAAGGTTGTCGCATTGGTAAAGCATTCTGAGTCTTTGGAAGAAATGGTCGTATACGAACATCATGGAGAAATGTGGGCTAGACCGATTTCTAGTTTTCTTTCAAATGAAGATATAAGTCAAAGAGAAGATAACAAAACCGGTCAAAAATATCGATTTGAAAAAATAATCGAAAAAGAGAATTGAGTATTTAAAATATCTGTGATTTTGGGTTTGGCAATTTTATAATTTTATCCAGGTTGAACTTTACACACTTGCAAAGTCGTGTTATAATTGTCATGGTGATAATATATGGCAACTGATAATAAGAACAAAAGTGGCAAAGTGGGCAAGAAAGCTACTGGAGCAACGGCAAAGTCAGCACCTGTAAAGAAGAGTGCATCTAAGAGTGCTGTTTCGACGAGTTCTAAGAGGGCAACGTCTGGTACAAAACCAGCTCAAAAAAAGAGCGGACAATCTGCGGCGAAAAGTGTAAGTAAGAAAACTGAAACTACAAAGAAGACGACAACTAGCACTAAAACGAATGCATCAGGCACTAAGAAAAATGTCAAAAAGAAGGGGAGCTCTACTGCAAAAACGAACACCATAAAAATAAAAGAGAACAAGGCGATAGAGATCACTCCCGAGATCGTAAAAGAATTACATGTCGAAGAAGAAGTCGTCAAGAGCGAACAAAAGAGTGCTTCGAAGGGTAACAAGTTCGAAATCAAGTCTTTTTTAGGGGAAAATTTGCCGATCGAGCTCACTAATGAAGCGAGAGGAATACGCAAAAAAAGTTACGTCAAGGATGCGGTATTCTTTGCTGCTGTCGTGTCTGTATTAGATTTATTTGCGATGATTTTTATCAAAGGATATCCTCATCTTTTGGATACGATGCCTTGGATAAATTATGCCGTAACGATGTTGTTCGATTTTGTACTCGTATTCATCTTCACTTATGTGATAGATTATTTGATAGTCGAAAATGCAATCAGCAAGAATAATTAATATTTTTTAGAAAAATGTCCATCATATAAATAAGGTGGAATATGAAAACTAAAATGAGCAAATTTTTGAGAGGTGTAATAACTTCTCTTTTATTTTTATTCGCCATGGTGACGATCATTTGTCAGATTGTCTTTTCGGCAATGAACAGGGATGGAAGAAGTATATCGTCGCTCATAGACAAAGATAGAATAGTCGAAGAAGTGTCGATGGATGATATAGACGAAAAGGAAAGAGAAGTTATCGACAGGTATATGAGCGATTATATGAATTACATATTTCATAAGAGAAGTTTCCCGAGTTTGCAAACAATAGACTATACTGGATTGAGTGAAGAGGAACAAAAGTCGACCATGGACATGATAAACACTTTGTCTACTCGCATAGATTTGGAGTACAGCGAGGTACTTTCCTTGCGAGAAGCAAACAATTTTTTTGGAAATGGAGCTCTGTTTCTTTTGGTAAATGCGGCTGTCTTTATCGCATTTCTTTCTTTAGTGATCGTTTCGAGTGGCTTTAAAAAAGGAGTGCAATTGTTTTCGGCCAGTTTGGCTATCTCATCTTTTTTATCACTCATATCGTATAAATGTATTATCAATAG
The DNA here is from genome assembly GCA_964553435.1 of uncultured Muribaculaceae bacterium. Taxonomy (GTDB): domain Bacteria; phylum Bacillota_I; class Bacilli_A; order RF39; family UBA660; genus RUG11867. Next base: position 6,078 of record CAZKKM010000046.1, read on the forward strand.
ATTGATTGAAGGAGTAAGTGACTCTATGAAAATCATTTTGAACAGTATGTTTTCTTCTGAATTCATTAATCGAATTATCAGATTGAGCTGTACGTATTTAGCCATCGGTGTCGTCGTCTTTGCATGTATAAGTGCATACGATAAATTTATTAAAGTTCGTCTAAAATAGACAAAATCAACTTTTTTATAATAAATTTCTTTTTAGAAAACTATAATTATTTTAGAAAGGAATTTTATATGAAAAAGTTTAAGTTTTTAACGATCATTTTGGCAATTTTACTTGTTTGTGGATGTGGAAAAACAAAATCGACGAACATCATAGAAAAATTTAAAGATAAAGTCAACAGTACGAAGAGTTATCAAGTAGTCGGATCGATGGAAATTGTGTCGAATGAGGAGACTTTTACATACGATGTCAATGTGGATTATAAATACGATGAGTTCTATAAAGTCACACTTCTCAATAAGACGAACAATCATGAGCAAGTCATTCTCAAAGATGGAGAAGCAGTTTATGTCGTCACTCCGGCACTGAACAAAAGTTTCAAATTCCAAAGTGAGTGGCCCGATAATTCTAGTCAGAGTTATTTGTTGAAGTCTCTTTTAAAGGATATCGAAGCGACAGAAAATCCTATAGTAGATGAGAATGATGATTATTATATAGTAAATGCAAATGTCAATTATCCTAACAACAATAGCCTCAAGACAGAAAAAATATACTTCGACAAAAATGGAGAATTGAAAGAAGTGCAAGTTCTCAATAAAGACGGGAATGCCATAATCAGAATGAAGTTCAATTCGGTAAAATATTCGGTCAAGTTCGAAGATGACAATTTCTCTTTGGATAAGCTCATCACCAAATGTGAGGAAGACGAAGAAGCTTGCAAGAACACAGGGACAACCGAGACCGGTGGTACTCGCGATGTAGTATATCCATTGTATTTGCCTGAAGATACTCATCTATCGACGAAGGATACAGTCGCGACCGATGTCGGTGACAGAGTGATCATGACATATGCAGGTGCCAAACCGTTCATGATCATCGAAGAAGCGACGAAAGCATCGAAAGAAATGGAAATAACGAGTGTCTATGGTGATCCATTGTTCTTGAGTACGGCCGTCGCTGCGGCGGGAGAGAATTCGTTGGAATGGCAGAGTAACAATACGAACTACTATATAACGAGTTCCTATTTAACTCAAGACGAAATGAGGACGATTGCCGAGTCTTTGAATACAGCCTCTGTCGTCGAAATACAAAATGTCAAATAATCATAATAACTGAGTGTTCTAAAAAAAGAAAGATGTGATTCCTGAGCGATCATCTTCTTTTTCTTTTGTAAATTGATGAGAATCTTTTTTTGAAGATTCGCTTATCCAATGTTTACTTTTGGCCGTCATTAATATATAATTATAATGAAACGGAGTCGATAAGTGTGATACTAAAAAAGCCTTATGCCTTTCTAATCAAAAACTTCAGATTGATTCACTTGATTCTCACAGGGTTGATGGGATATCTTTTCTTTCGAACATTCAATCTTCACGACTTTTTTAGTCGATATGTGACGAATGTTTATGCGACTTTGGGCGATGCCATACCGAGCAATTATATCACAATTTTTATGTTTCTCGTCGTCATTGCAATAATCGTTTTCTCGTTGGCAATGTATTTGCTGATGAAGAAAAAAGATAAGCCCAAGAATCTTTACATAGGATTGAGCACTTATTATATTCTATATTTTATAGGTTTAATCGCCTACTTTGTTCTTTTCAAATCGATGGAGACCAGCCAGCTGACGATTCGAAATGCGATGATCATAAGAGATGTAACTTTGATCATAATGGCTCCTCAATTGGTTTTGCTGGCACTCAGTTTGATAAGAGCAGTCGGATTTGACATAAAAAAATTCAACTTCTCAAAGGATTTGAAAGAGTTAGATATCGCCGAAGAAGATAACGAAGAATTCGAATTCGTGTTGGGGGTCGACTCTTATAAGTATTTTCGTTATTTGAGAAGAAGAGTGAGAGAATTCAAATATTACATATTGGAGAACAAGTTCATGTTCACCATCTTGATGGGCTTGACTTGCAGTGTGTTGACAATACTGACAATTTTGAATTTTACGGTATACAACAAAACATACAATAAAAATCAGCGCATAAATGCAAACAATCTGACTTTGCAAGTGACCGATTCGTATCTCACAAATATAGATTATAAAGGTGAAATCATAGCTGAGGACAAGTATTTTGTCGTCGTCAACATATCTTTTACCAATTCGAGTGGTTATTCTACTGTCCTCAATTTGCCAAGTTATGTTCTCGAGACGAAGTCGGGAGGAGTAATTCCAACTTTGACGAGAAACACCCATTTTGTCGATTTCGGGGCAGGATATGCCAAAGAAAAAATCGAGAACAACAAATCGGCAAATTACATCTTGGTGTACGAAATCGACAAGAGGGATGTCGCGAACAAGTATACTTTGAGAATAATCGATGAAGTGGAATACAAGGCTGGGACGATGAATTCGAAAGAGAAGAAGGTTTCGTTGAGACCTCTCAAATATATCGACCAAGAAGAAGTTGGAACATACGAGACAGAAGAGCCAATTTTGATGCACGGTTCTATCTTAGGTAATACATCTTTCACAGTCAATACTTACGAGTTTTCAAATAAAGTTACTTACAAGTACGAGGCTTGTATCAGGTCTAACTGTCATAATGTGACCGATGTCGTGACGGCCGATGTGGCCAAAGCAAAAAAGCTGTTGGTTCTCAAAGGAAGTTTGAATCTCGACAATAACTCCAGATTTTCTCGCAATGCGAAGTTATCGATGTCTTTCTTCGAAGCTTTTGCTCAGATAAAGTACGACGATAAAATTGCCCCCGTAATAGATGCTACTCCACGTTCCATAAGTGAACAGTACATTTTGCAGGTAGACGAGAAGGTCGCGAAGGCAAAAAGTATCGAATTGATTTTTACGATACGCAACAAAGAATACATTTTGAAATTGAAATGAGAAATACGCAAAAACCACCGAAAATGGTGGTTCTTTTTTATTGTCTTTTTTTTAGTTCACTAGGTCGATATATTATCTTTTCATCGAATTCGACGTAATCCAAGTATATCATGGGAATCAAAATCCAACGACCGTCGTCAAGACTCATGACCAAGTGGTCGCGACCGGCTTGTTCGATGGTGCCATCGAAAATTTTATCTTTCCAGTTGACCGAATCGGGGAAGGAGATGTACACCTTTGCATGACTGCCTCGATTCAGTCTCAAGATGTTTTCGATATAACTTTGCTCCATGGGCAGTGTGTTATTCGCATCGTCGACATTTACAATGTTCGATGTATAGTTGTTCATCGGTGGCATGTTCCCTTCTTCAGTGGGAAAAGTGGGGTTCTGATAATAAGTTCCGTTCAATTTACTCACCTCTTTACAATAATATTCATGTCATCTCCAAAATAAGACTTATTTTTTACATTCGAACATTTAAAATAGTAGGCGGAAGGGAGATTTATATGCAAAACAATTTCGATTTGGAAGTAAAAAAGATTTTGAAGCAGGCAGAGAACGAGATGTTCAATCTCAATCATCCGTATGTCGGAAGTGAGCACATGCTATTGGCGATTTTGAAGATAAGTTCTCTCAAAGATATGCTCGGGGAGTACGCATTGACGTACGAAGAGTTCAAAAGAGAACTCATTTCCATCGTCGGTACTTCGCATGTGAAAAGTGAGCTCGCCTTGTATACACCTCTTTTGAAGAGGATAATTGCCGATGCAATCGAAGAGGCGGAAGAGTCAAATAAGGGAATCGTAAAGCCAGAGCATCTGCTCATCGGAATGCTCGAAGAAGGAGAAGGAGTCGGCATCAGAATACTCATGAACATGGGTATAGATTTAGAAGGGGTGTATAACGAGTTGGTACATAAAAATGTGTCGACGAGAAAATCGAAAACATCGACTTTGATGGAAGTAGGGAAGTTATTAAATGCTAAGAGCGATGAGCATATTTACAAAAGAGAGAAGGAGATAGCTTCTGTCGTCGAAATACTCTTGAGAAAAAATAAGAATAATCCTCTTTTGTTGGGGGAAGCAGGAGTGGGGAAAACGGCAATCGTAGAGGAGTTTGCGAGACGCATCGAAGAAGGAAAAGTTCCGGATGTGCTCGCAAATTATAAAGTGGTCGAACTCGATACGGGAAGTCTGATTTCGGGAACCCGTTACAGAGGGGAGTTTGAAGATAGACTCAACAAGATAATAAAAGAGGTCATCGCCGAAGGGAATGTCATATTGTTCATAGATGAAATTCATACTTTAGTCAATTGCGGAGGTGCGGAGGGCGCTATCGACGCGGCGAACATTTTGAAGCCTTACATGGCACGTGGATCTTTGAAGATCATAGGAGCGACGACTTTGAAAGAGTATAAAGCTACTATATATAAGGATAAGGCTCTCGATAGAAGATTTCAGATAGTCACGGTGGAGGAACCATCTTTGAAGGATACGGAATACATTTTGAAAGGAATAAAAGCTAATTACGAAGCTCATCATAACGTCATCATTTCGGACGAGAATATTTCCGATATATTGAAGTTGTCCGACAAGTATATCTTCAACAGATATAATCCGGATAAAGCTATAGATATATTGGATTCTGTATGTGCTCACGTGCAACTGTTGAGACCAAACAGGAAAAATGCTCTATCGGAGTTACATCGAAAGAAAGAAAAATTTTTGCAAAACAAGAAATATAAAGAAGCTTTGGAAATCGAGCTGCGTATCAAGGATATGACCGGGAGCACGAACAAGATAGAAATAACTAAAGATGACATATTGAAAGTTGTCGAATATCGGGCAAATATTCCGGTGTTGGATACTTGGAGCGATAATATTGTCAAACTGCCAGGAATCATCAAAAAACATGTCTACGGACAAGATGCGGCAATCGACAAGATATGCGAAGCATTGAGCGAGAAGTATTTGGTCGACAATTCGAAACCTCTATCGATATTGTTGGAGGGACCTTCTGGAGTGGGCAAAACTTTTCTTGCCAAGGAGGTCGCGAACAATTTATTCGGAACCAAACAGTTCATCAGATTGGACATGAGTGAGCTGGCGAGCGAAACTTCCATTCACAGGTTGTTGGGGTCTCCACAAGGGTATGTCGGATACGAAGAAGAATGTCTCTTGTCAAAGTTGAGAGATTATCCGTATTCGCTAATCTTGTTGGATGAGGTCGAAAAGGCTTCACCGAAAGTCCGATCACTGTTTTTAGAGATTTTGGAAAATGGATCTGTGATGAACAACAAAGGCGAGCTGCTCCATTTCGAAAATGCGACTATCATAATGACTTCGAATACTTATACTACTGGAGTCATAGGATTTAACGGAACGGCAAAAGAGGAGAAAGATAGTTCGTTCGACGAATTTAAGATACGATTGGATACGGTCATAACACTCGAAAAAGTGGATATCGATTCGGCAAAACGGTACATCAAAAGAGAAAGTGACAATTTGCATCTTTTACCTGAAGATATAGATGCACTGATCGAAAAGGCTAAAATCGATATGCAGGGTTTCAGGGGTATTCAGAAAGAATTGAACAAGTATAAAATTAGTAAACTTCTCTCAAAAGTATAGTAATACACATGTCGTTTGTGGTAAAATCGTCTTGGAGGGACAGTATCATGAAATTATACAACACATTGTCACATAAGATAGAAGAGTTCATACCGAATACACCGGAGGTTGTGAAGATGTATACTTGTGGACCGACCGTTTATCATTATGCACATATCGGCAATTTGCGCACTTACATTTCAGAAGATGTCTTAGAGAAGACCTTGAAGTACGTGGGTTACTATGTGCAAAGGGCGATGAACATAACCGATGTCGGGCATCTCACGAGCGATTCGGATTCGGGGACAGATAAGATGGTCGACAGTGCCATCGCCGAGAATAAGTCGGTCTTGGAGATTGCAGAATATTATACCGAAGAATTTTTCAAAGATTGTAGAAAATTGAACATCAGAAAACCAGATGTCGTGACGAAGGCTACCGACAATGTGGATTTTTATATCGAGATAATAAAAGTGCTTTTAGAGAAAGGATATGCTTACGAGTCTAATGGTAACATCTATTTCGATATCACGAAGTTGGACGATTATTATAAACTTACTAATCACAAAGCGGATGAGATGGTCGTCGGAGTGCGAGAAGGTGTCGAAGAAGATACCGGTAAGAGAAATCAGGGAGATTTCGTCCTGTGGTTTACGAAGAGTAAATTCCAAGATCAAGAGCTAAAATGGGATAGTCCGTTCGGGGTCGGTTACCCTGGATGGCACATAGAATGTACGGGAATCAGCATTGCAAAGCTGGGCGAGTATTTGGATATCCATTGTGGAGGTGTGGACAACATTTTCCCACATCATACGAACGAAATAGCTCAATCTGAGAGTTATTTGGGACATAAGTGGTGTAATTACTGGGTTCACGGCGAACATCTGAATGTCAAGGATGCGAAAATGAGCAAAAGTCGAGGCAACATCATCACAGTGAGCACTCTTGTAGAAGAAGGATATAAACCTCTTTCGTATAGATATATGTGTCTCAATAGTCATTATAGAAAAATATTGGATTTCACTTTCGAATCGCTGAAAGCGAGTGAAAATGCCTATTTGAAGCTGTTAAATCGCATCTCACTGATAAAATCGGATGGAGAATTTCAGGATGCGGCTTTCAAAGATTATAACGAGAAATTCATGGAAGCTTTGAAGGATGATTTGAATACGGCAAATGCTTTGACAGTTTTGTACGATGTATTGAAGGACGATAGCCTTAATGGGGAAACGAAGTTGCAACTCATAAGATCTTTCGATAAAGTTTTAGGATTGGATCTCATAAGTGAATATCACGAGAAAGAGCATCCTCAGCATGAAGAAATCATGGCACTCATCGAGAAGCGCGCCGAATTTAAAAAAGAACATAAATTCACCGAAGCAGATGGTATCAGAGAAGAATTGGCATCGAGAGGAATAGAGTTAGTCGATACGCGTGAAGGAACGATTTATAAATTGAAAGATGCTGAATAAATGTGAAAAAAGCCGAATACAAGTTGATCGGCTTTTTAGTTTTTAAAAAGTGCACATTTGAAATGAAGTGTCATTAGATGATCGATGTTAAGCGAAATCTAAAATGTTCTTTCTTCAATTATGCTATGTTCATAAATGTTTAGACATCTAGGGATATAGCATCATATAATAAAGTTGTATCTATCATTTTAGGTGATCGATGAGGATGTTAAAGAAAAGCTAAGTTCGAGATGTCC
>CAZKKM010000047.1:0-13400 GCA_964553435.1 uncultured Muribaculaceae bacterium
ACTCAAAGTCGACATCTATTGTCTTCGATTTGCCGTTCAAAGTTATATCAAAGTGTTCGATTATCTTATCGTCAAGACTTTCAATGCTTTTAAATACTATCGGCTCTTGTGCCTGTTTTTCTGTTTTTTCTTTTGTTTCACATTCATTTGTCAACAATTCATACGATAAAAATCCACATAATATTGCCAGCAAAGTAATGAAAATATACGGTAGTTTTTCTTTCATATATTATCCTTCTTTCTCGAGTTATATTCTATCACAACTATTCGATGGAAGAAACGATCGATTGCAGCAATTTACGTAAAATTATGATGAATATAACTTTGGACACCGGCTAGCAAATCATCAAAAAAACGGGACTTCATTTTTTTGAAATCCCGTTTCGACTTTATTTATTAGCTTTCTAAGACTTTTATGGCTTTGTGGATGAGGAGGTCGTATTTGACAACTTCCATTCCGCCGTACATTTCGACGATTTCGTTCTCGTCTATGCCGTACTTAGCAGCTTGCTCTTTGGCATGAGCTTCTATTTCTTCATCGGTTGCTTCCAACTTCTCTTTGGCAACTATCTCATCTAGCAAGTATCTCGATTTGATGCGTTTGAGAGCTTCTGGGCGAGCATTGCTTTTGAGTGTTTCCATTTCAGTATTGGTAAATTGCAAGTAACTTTCGAGAGTAATGCCTTGCATTTGTAAGTTTCTACGCAAGTCGTTCATCATTCTTTCGACTTCTTCGTCGACGATTTCGTCGTTCACTTCGACGGTCATTTTGTCTATTCCTGCATCGATGAGAGCATCGATGTATTTGTTCTCAGCTTCTTCGTTTTTGTGTTCTAAAAGATGTTCTTCGATTTTGGCTTCGAGTTCCTTTTGGGTTTTGACGTCATCGTAACCGAGGTCTTTGAAGAATTCTTCATTAACTTCTGGAAGAACACGGGACTTGATTTCTTTGACTGTAACTTTGAAAGTGGCCTTTTTGCCAGCGAGATCGGCAACATAGTCCTTAGGGAAGGTGACTTCGATGTCTTTGGTCTCACCTATTTTCATGCCGACGACACCTTCTTCGAAACCGGGAATGAATGTTTTAGAACCGATTTCGAGGGAATAGTCTTCGCCCTTACCTCCTTCGAAGGCTTTGCCGTCGGTAAATCCTTCGAAATCGATGACAGCGATGTTGCCGTCTTCAACCGCACCGTCTTCTTTGACGATTATCTCGGCAAAGTGGCTTCTCATGTGTTCTAATTCGTGAGCTATTTCTTCTTTGGAAACCTTAGGTGTTTCCTTTTTGACTCCGAGGCCTTTGTATTTGGCAAGTTTTACTTCCGGTTTGGTGATGATGACGAATTCGAATTCGATATGTTCGTCATCCATGGCTTTGACTTCCACTTTAGGTTCACAGGCAGGAGTCAATGCGTTGTCTTCGAGAACTTTCTTATAAGCTTCTGGAAGAGCGATGTCTATGGCTTCGACATAGAGAGCTTCCTTGCCATATTTTTTGATGAAGACATCTTTGGGTGCTTTTCCCTTTCTAAATCCGTCGATGGTGACACCGGCACTCTTTTTCTTAAAAGCCTGATCGATGGCATTCTGCCATTGTTTACCTTCGACTGTCGTCGTTATTGTGTGTACGTTTTTCATTAGTTTTCCTTCTTTCATGTCAATTATTATATAATAAATATTTGTATCTTACAAGTTCTTTAGTGAGGCTATTATCTCTTCTAAAAAGACCAGTTTTTGTTTGATTTCATCGGAATGACTGTTATAATATATTTCCTCATACGACGAATAGATGCTTTCGAAATAAGCCAAGTTTCGAGGATCCTTTATGAGTTTAGGGCCGAATTCATATTCGATGTCTTTGTAAGTTTCGACCGTATAATCGCGACCGGCAATTATGTTGATATAAGTCTTTTTCCCGTCGGGTATGACTTCTTCGAAGAAGATATTGAAACCTTTACTTGTAAGAAATCTTCGAAGGTCACCCCAGTTGTTGTTCGACTGTAAGATGAGCTTGTAAACTTTATCGAGATTCGGACTCGACAAAATGTCGACGATAGTCTTAGTTCCCATACCAGAAAGTATGAGAGTGTCGACGTCGAGATCTGAAATTTTTTCGATACCGTAACTCAATATCGGGAAGATGTTCGCCGAAAGTTCGTATTTTTCGATGTTTTTTTTGCCGTTTTCGAGGGCATTTGCATTGACATCTCCGACGTATATTTTTTTCAAAAGACCAGATTGAACGAGAAAGATGTCCAACATAGCATGATCGCATCCGACGTCCATAACTTTGTCGTCAGGTAAGATGTATTTGGTCAAACTTTTCAGTCTGTCGCTTATTTTAATCATCATTCTTCTCCCAAAAAATCCTTGAGTTTCTTAGCTCTCGATGGATGTCGAAGCTTGCGAAGGGCTTTGGCTTCGATTTGTCTTATTCGTTCACGAGTGACATTGAAGCGCTTGCCGACTTCTTCTAATGTATAGCAAGTGCCATCCAAAAGGCCGAAGCGAAGTTCCAAAACTTCTTGTTCTCTTTTTTGGAGAGTTTTGAGCACTTCTTTTATCTGTTCTTTCAATATCTCGTTGGTCGCATATTCTTCAGGGGACATGTTCGATTTGTCCGGTACGAAGTCACCAAAATGGGAGTCTTCTTCTTCACCTATCGGTGTGTCCAAAGAGACGGGATCTTGGCTTATCTTCATGACTTCGCGAACTTTTTCAGGTGAAATGCCCATCTTTTTGGCGAGTTCGTCTTCGGTAGGTTCGCGGTTCAGTTCAAGTGTCATCTGTCTTTGAATACGGGCCATCTTATTGATAGTTTCGACCATGTGAACGGGAACGCGTATCGTACGAGCTTGATCGGCTAGAGCACGGGTGATAGCTTGTCTTATCCACCATGTCGCATAGGTACTGAATTTGAAACCTTTGTCATAGTCGAATTTCTCGACGGCTTTCATGAGTCCGATGTTTCCTTCTTGTATGAGATCCAAAAACAGTAGGCCTCTTCCGACGTACCTTTTGGCGATGGAGACGACGAGACGAAGATTGGATTCTGCAAGTATCTTCTTGGCATCTTCGTCGCCGTTGGATACACGGATGCTCAAATCCATTTCTTCTTGGCTGTTCAACAGACTTATGCGTCCTATTTCTTTCAAATACATGCGAACGGGGTCGTTGATGTTGATGTCTCTCGTTATATCTTCGTCTGAAAGAATGACGATGTCGTCGCCCGATTTTTCGGTTCCACCTTCGCCTGTGTCTTCCGAACCGGAGACGACAGCGATGTTGTTTTCCATCAAGATATTGTACAAATTGTCGAGCGAGTCGGCATCGATTTCTAGTCCTTTGAGAGCATCGGCCAGTTGCTCGAAAGTGATGATGCCCTTTTTCTTACCCAATTCGACGAGACCGTCGATTCTCTCTTCTAATGTTTTAATTTCTACCATTTATAACACATCCTTTTTTAATCTCTACTATTTCTTCACTGAGTTTCTTTTTTCTGTTGACATCGAGTTCAGTCTTCATCTGAGCACGCAGGTCTTTTATTCTCTCTTCGTCGATTATCGTCTTTACCACTTTGATGACGACCTCCATGTCGTCGACGGTGAACTCGTCGATGTGGACGTCGCGGATGATCTCTTTGACGACTTCGCTCACTTCGGGGTAATCTTCCGCGAAAGTGAGGTAATCGGCAAAGTCGATTTGGCGGTTCAACTCGAAGTAGTATATCAAATTATTCGAAACAAGTCTATACTTACATTTTGGCAAATTCAACTGATAATGCAAAAACATGCGCATACAGTCGGTATCGTTCATCATGTAATAGAGCATCGTCGCGAAGGCTTTATTGAATTTATTCGAAGTTTTGATCTTTTTATCGGCCTTCTCGGCAGGTGTTTCGGTAACGGATACACTTATTTCGACTTCTTTATTTTTGACACGGTTGCGCAGCAATTCTTTGTCGAGATGAAATTCTTCGACGAGTTTGTTGATCGTGACTTCTATCAAGATTTCATCGGTGGAGTCGGAAATCATGTTTATCATGTCGTTTATGTAAGCCGAAAGTTCGGTCGGATTTTTGAGGTTGCGATTCTTTCTAAGAGTCACTTCCATAAAGTCCGGGTAACTCATCGGATGTTTGATGTTGTCGCGAAAAGCTTCTACTCCATAAGCTAATATGTATTCGTCGGGGTCTTTTTTTCCGGTCAAGCGCACTACTCCTATGTCGATACCTTCTTTAGTGAGGTCTCGTCCGATAGATTGGGTGGCCATTTCCCCGGCATTGTCGTTATCCATACAGATGATGACTTTGACACCCAGCTTCTTTAAAAGCGCAATCTGTTCTTTCGCAAGTGCCGTTCCCATCGTCGCTACGACATTTTTGATGCCGACACTGTAAATACGGATGGCATCCATGAATCCTTCGCAGATGACGATGAATTTTTCTTGTCGTGCGGCTGGCGCAGCGAGGTGATAGTTGAAAAGGTTTTCTCTTTTCTTGAAGAGGACGGTCTCGCGTGTGTTGATGTATTTACTTTGAGACTCGGTGTTGTAAATACGACCCGAGTAACCGTTAACTTTGCCAGTGGGACTTTTGAGTGGGAACATTATTCTGTTGCGGAACAAATCGTAAGTTCCTCTTTCGCCTTCGGCGATCAATCCCAAGGCATCCATGTCGGCTTTAGATACTTTTTTTGACGAAAGTAGTTTGTAGAGCATATCCGGTTCTTTGAGCGAAAGACCGATAGAAAAGTCTTTGATGACCTCGTCGGAAAGTCCGCGTTTATGAAGGTAATCTCGGGCTTCTTGTCCTTGTGGAGTACGGAGGTTGTTTTGGTAAAGAAGGGTTGTCAAATTCATGATATCGTAGTATTTTTTATTCGCGGCATCTTCTTTACTTTCTCTTATCGTGAAATTTTCACCTATCTTATCGGCGACTATCTTGACAGCTTCGAGGAAGGAGACACCCAGGAAGTTTTCGACAAAGTTGAAGACGTTCCCTTTGGCACCACAGACGAAGCACTTGTATATTTGTTTGTCCTGACTGACACTCATCGAAGGACTATGGTCGTCGTGAAATGGACATTTGCCAAAATGGTTTTTACCTTGACTTTTCAAAGGAACATATTGATTTACTATTTCGACTATGTTGGCTTTGCTCTGTATTCGTTTAAAATCGCTTTCCGTTTTTTCGTTCATAAAAAGATCCCTCTACTTATTATTGTTCCGGAAAGTTCGAATTTTTCTCATAAAAAAATGCAAAAAGTGCAATTTTTTGCATTTTTTTGCATTTTTGACCAAAATTTGACATGATTCATATAATATTTTAGGTGATTTCTATGTGCAACAATTCGCCATTCAACCCCTTCAATGGTTTCTTTCTCTTTTTGGCGGCTTTAGTGCTGGCTTGTATGATCTTTTGGCAGACTATTTTGGTTCTCATCTTACCTTTGCGATTCAATGTTTTCATCTTGCTGGTAGAATTGTGTCTATTATTTTTCATCATCTACCGCATAGTATGGCCGCATTAGCCATTCTGTTCTGTAAATGTAATCGTAGGCCGAGGATACGGATTCACAAGAATGAAACTCATCTACAGAGAAGTCGATGTCCTTGGGCATGCACAGAAGGATAAAAAGAAGAGAACGTTCATCTATAGAAAAATCCATCTTATTTAAATATTCTTTGAGGACTGTGCCGAATTCGATTTCGAGTGCTTCGGTCGAATAGAAGTTGTAGAAGTCGATGATGGGACTGTCTATTTTGGCATCTTCCCAACTGATGAGAGCTCCACGATGATTTTTTAGATAATGAGAGAGGCTCAGTTTGTTGTGGACTACACTCACTCTCGTGTCACGTTTATCTTTGACGAGTTCGTACCAATCGTCTAGTTTTTCTTTGCAAAATCCTATTTGAGAGAAAAGTTTGGATGAGTTACGAATGAAGAGATAGTGCGAAGGACTCATGAATATTTCTTCTTCTATTTCGGCGACCATCGAAGCATATTTCTCTTCGTAGTAATCGAGATTACCTTTGAGTGTATCGTATATTTCTTTGTATTTGTCTTCGCGAACTTCTTTTCTATAACCGGTCTTGCGATGCAAATCGGCGACTGTATCGATCAAGTCGATCGCTTTTTGATCTTTCGGGTAGTTGGTGTCTTCGATATATTCGTAAATATTGACGTCCGAGCGTGTGTCATCCACTATTTTGGGAAATTCTTGAAAATTGCGCGAGGCCAAGTAGTCGAATAGTTCCTTCGTATTTTGTTGGCCTTTTTCTTTAACGACAAATTTGCCGTCCATAGATTCGATGATGGTGGCAGCACCTTGCTTAGTGACTCTATATGGCTTATAAAGTGCATTTACGAGTTCGAGACTATTCATCCCGTTCTTCCGGAATCAAAAGTTTCATCTTCTCTTCAATGGTTTCGAAATCGTTATATTGTTTTATGAGTTCGGTCGAACAGCCATATTTTTCCGCGATGGAATCGATAGTATCGCCTTCGCGTACGATGTGGACATGGTATGTGATGTATTCATCGGTTTCCAAAAACGAGTTGACGATGGTCTCTTGGTCTTCTTCATCCAAACGGTCGACAGGTCCGTCGTCTATTTCTATCGTCGGTGACCCTTCTGGTTCGTCCGGTTGCGGTTCTTCTTGTAGTGATTCGACACGGTCGAGATCATTTTCACAATTTTCGTCTACGAGCATCGGAAGTTCGACATCATCCGGTTGAGGTTCGTCATTGAGATCTTTTTCTGTTATATCTGGAATGCGCGGTTCGATAGCTTTCTCTTCGTAGCGAACACCGAAGTCGATGAAGACCGTAAGACAGTCATCTTTGACGGTATATTCGAAGTCGTCGATGTCGTAAGACAGGGTATCGACATCGACGGTCAAAGGTAGTTCATATTCTAAGGGAAGACGGTATTCGAAACTCTCTTTATTGATGCTCAGTTCGTTCGGTTTGTATTCTCCACTGACCAAAAAGTCACCTTTCAGAATATTTTCATCTAGGGTGAAGTCATGTTCCAGGCTGATGCTCGTGAGTTCTCCGATATTCGTCTTGAAGAGAATATCTTTTTCATAATTGATAATCTTTTTCATAAAATCCTCTCTTTCTATGCTTAAGTATATGCCGATGGCGAGTGTTTGATGATTCAAAATCGGGAATGTAAAAAGTAGATTTTTTGTTGAGAGTATGTTAAAATATTGCTCGATTTTGGGGTGCTTTTTATGGGAATAGTAGAAAGTAAATTGAAACTGTACATGACTAGATGTATCAAAACTCTCGAGATGAGAGAAATCAAAGAAGAATATCTTCTGTCACTCATAGAATCGTCAAAAAAATTTTTATATCATTTCGATACAGTGCTGTGGAAAGAAAAGGCACTCGACGAGAAAGTTTTAAAGATTTTCGAAGCGATAGAAAAAAACGATCGCGACATATACTCCGTCGCGACAATGTTCATCGTCATATCGGATAATTTGGATGTGATCGGTAAATACAGTCTTCGTTATATAAGAGAAGTTGCCGAGGCCTTGACATGTGAAGAAATTCTTCCTTGCCAGTACAGGGCTTATTTGAGAATGTTTTTAGATGATGAACTGTACGAAAGGTTCATGAATTTAGATTCCGATGAAATGGTAGATGTTATCTTCGATGTCGTCATGAGCATTCCATTTGAAAGTATCTCAGCTGGAAATTATAAAGATGCGAAAGTGGTCATCGAAAAAAGTCGCAAATTCTCTGTCAGCTTGGGAGAGTGCCACAGTTTCGAAGATGTAGGAGAAGTTTTTTCGAAGTACGATCTTGCATCTAGCAAAAAGAGAATTGTCGATATGTTCAGAAAATCGGACGCAGAATTAAATTCGTTCGCTTTTGGCAAAGTATTGAAGGAAATAACCGATGTCGAGAACGAGTTTGATGGCGATAGAGATGATTTGGCAAAAATCGTCTTCGACATGGTGTTTCGATTTTATTATGAGTGTGTATTGGGTCTAGAGATTATAGAAAATGACAGCATGAGCGATGGCATGTATGTCTATATCGATAAAATCTTAAAGAAAAATCATATCTTGAGCGATGGAGATGAATCTTTTCGAAAACTCGAAATCGAGGTAAGACGCATTTTGAGGAATTATGATGAGAATCGTTGGAGAGACGATGTTTTGATGAGAGAACTTTTCGATTTTTTCGATTTGATACCCGATGGATATATGGAAAATATCGAAAAATTGATTTCTTTCGTTCTCGTAGTCGAGTATCGCGATTTGTTCGATGAAGGTTCCGTGGAAGATTTCATTTATTATTTGGCTCATGTTTTTGTGAGCAACGAGGTGTCCATAGCCAATTTCGACAAATATATCGATCTGTTCACCGTTCGACCAGTTTGGAATAGTTTATTGGAATTGGAACCCTACTCGCGAATCGATTGCTTATTAGGTTTGGTCGAAGATATCGACATATGCGCGACCAAAGATGTCCAAATGAAGACGGTCATGCGTGTCTTGGAAGAGTACACTGGCCGATCATTTTATTCACTAGCTGCTTATGATCATAGTTCGAAAAAAATATATGAACTTTTGAAAAAGATCATGAATGACGAGAGGTACACAAGGCATTTTGATGAAGACGATTTTCGTGTTTTGGAAGATATTCTTTGCCTGGAAAGACAATTCGACGACGAATTGATTCATTTGGTCGAGCGAGTCTCACGTGTCGAAGTTAGAGGAGATATGAGAGTCGTCTATTGTGTGAAGCGCATTCTCAAATGCGTTCGTTCATACAAAGACGCGGTAAAAAGAGGATGGTCGATCATCAAAAATGTGGCAAAGAAATAGACGACTTTTTGAATTTGAAGTCGTCTTTTTAGTTTTCGTATTTGGCCTGTACGTTTTTTGGCATTTCCTCGTAGGTCACTTCTTTCCATGAATGAACCCCCAGCACTCTTATATCTAAGGATAGATAAGCTCCTTCGCGAAGTTCGCGAGCTGTTTTGAAGCTGAAAGTCTTCATCTTACCTTTTTCGTCGTAGGCTGTAAGCGAATATTCGAAAGGCATGTCTTGCGATGAGATGTTTTCAAGTTTTTTTATTTTCGAGTTGTCTACACATGTGTAATATGTTTCTTCGTAATTTTCAAAATAATGTAGCCCATAGGCGCATGCGACCAAGAAAAGCAATATGCATATTCCCGCAAAAAATCTGCCCTTGCTGTTTTCCATAGTTATCTCCTTTCTTTCTTTATTTTAATAAAAGAAGGCTGTATTTGTCGTACGAATAATATTATTTAAGCTTACATTTTTGTAAGAATCATCACATGCGATATTTTTTCAAATCTACTCGATCATCGATCACTTCGATGCCATCTTTTTTTAACAACTCTTTTTGTTTTTCGATTCCTCCAAAGGCAAAATTAGCTGCGAGTCTTCCTCTAGCATCGACAACTTTGTAACATGGAAAATTCACAGGGTCGGGATTGACGTGAAGAACATTGCCGACGACGCGAGCAAGATGGGGATCGCCGAGGTGTTTTGCTATCTGTCCGTATGTGACGACTTTTCCACGAGGTATGGTTTTTAGAAATTCATAAACTTCTTCTTTCATTTCATCACTCTTTTCAAATTTTTAGATATCATATCATCTTTTTTAAATCGAAGATACATAGAACGGAAATTTTATATGGACAATCGGCAAATTTTTTGGCTCCAGATTCAAAAATGAGGTAAAGTTCTTCGTCTTTTGAGGTAATTTGTTCGAGAAGTGGCGGCAGAAAATACGTCGTTGCGTTTTTGGAGGTGTAGTCTTTTCTATTGGAATCGAAGGCAAAGATCATAAGTTTGGAGTGTCTGTGGCGACCATAAGAGGTGCTCACCAGAAGATATTTTTTTTCTTCTTTAGTGACAAAAGTTATTCCTTGTGTCTTGGGAGGAACATCGTATTTTGATTCGTATGTGAGGACAATTTTTTCACCTACGCGAGATATTTTATATTGTTTTACGATTCCCTTTTTATCGAGAGCAAAGTTTCCGACAAAAATATGACCATCGTCGACTGTCAAAAAGTCGATGGAGTTTTCATGGGTTGCGCGATAGTTGAATAGTCCTTTTCCGGGCTCCGAGTACACAAATTTGAAAGATGCCTTTTTTTGGTTCAAAATATCGTCGAGATCGTAGGCTGCGAGAGTACCTTTTGAAGTCGGAATCCAGAAAAGATCGTTGGTTTCGTCATAAGCTATTCCTCCGACGTGAGAATTGTTTCCCAAGTCTACGATATTTACAAGATGACCTTTAGAGGAAAGAACATAACAACGAGAATTTTCTTTTTTGGTGTAATCATAGGCCGTCATGACAATGTAATCATTTTTGACTGTCGTCACACCTTGAAAAACGAAGTTCTCGCTTTTTGGAATGGGAATGTTCGCGGATATGAGCAAGTCAGAAAAATCGGGATAAGCCGCCTTCGCAGATTCCAAATTCTCAGAGCCGAGGAAATCTGGGTGACTTTTCTTTTCGATATATCTTTTTAAGGCTCCGGTTTTGGATGTCAAGGTCTGCGATGGCACATCGAATTTTGGGTGCTCGTCAGTCGTTCGCAAGGTGAAGGTGACGACAAAAAGAGCCAAACATAAGATGGCTATAGTGACATATAATGAAAAATTTACGTTATCGCTTTTTTTGTTCATATCGTCTTCCTTCTCATCGAGTTTATCATACTAAAAATCATTTATTTTATCAAGAATAACTTGCTCAAAAGCAGTGCTACCGAAAGTAGCATCTTTTTAAAAAGCGGATAATTTATCAAAAAATAAAAATCTAGGACGACCTAGATTTTGAGTGAGACGGTAACTTTTTTAGATTTGGCAAGTTCGTCTAATATGGCTTTTGTATGTTCAGCAGTTGGAGCAATTGTACCCTTTTTGACAGATGCAAGGAAATTTTTAAATTCTTCACTGTGAACTATTTTGATGGCATTTGTGAAGCAGTCTGCATCCTTCGGCGCTGCATCGATGATGACGATTTTATTTCCGAGGACGGTATAAAAGAATTTGAAATCATTACCTTTCGAAAGCAACCGACATGGAAGGAGTGTACCTTGCACTTCCCTATCGCCGGTAGTATTACCTTCGAGAAGACGAGTCAGTATGTTGTATGCTTGTCGATAGTGAGTTTTTTTGTCTTTGAGTAAGCTCACGAGCAATTTGGGAACTCTTTTCGGTTCGCCATCGACCACTAGTGTTTCCGGAAAATACAACACTTCGCTGGTCTGCTTCTTTTCTTCTTCGACCTCTTCGATGCCGAGAAGATCGTTTAGTAAATCGCAAAGATCGGAGATTTCTTCTTTTATAGAATCGATGGTCTGTTCACTTTCATCTTCTATCAGCATATCGATACATGCGTCGATATCTTTGGCTGTCGATGTGGCGACAGGGTCGCTCTTGGCACGCGAATAAAGTTCATTTTGTCGTGGAGTCAAGTATTTTTCACGATAAGCGATTCTCGCGTAGATGATGGCAATTTCATCTTTTACAAAACCGATATTTTCTGCGTTTTCGTCATCGAGGAGCATACTTATACAAGCATCGATGTCTTCGCACAGCGACCGTTTTGCTGGGTCAGCACTCGCAAGTTCGTAGAGTTCTTTTTGTCGTGGAGTCAAGTATCTCTCACGGAAATCGGTCATCTTTTGGTTGCGGTACTCGCGAGATGTGGCATTTTGTAAATTTTTCATCTGAAGTCGCAACTCGATTTTTCTGTTCTCACTCAAGGAAGACTGTTCCAAGAGGCTTTCGAATTGGTCGGCATCACAAAGTTCGACGACACGACCGTTTTCGACGTAAGGTGCAAGAATTTCTCTTTGGTTATCAGAATTGACATTCTGTTTTAAATTCTTTTGTGATTCCATTCTCTCTTTATCGAGTGCTTTTTCGAGAGTCTTGCGAGCAGCTTCATAGGCCACATTTTTGGTAAGTCTATAGGTATTGTATGCAATGGCATAGGCGATAGATGGAATTTCTTCATCAAATGAAAACTTAGGTCGATCGAGATAGCCCAATATTTTTTCTTTTAGTGATGCTTCTATCGTCGTCGTGTCGAGATATTCGGCAAATCTAGTGTTGGCCTCTTCCGATTCGACATAATAGCCTTTACCGTTATATACTTTCGAGAGGTCGAGCGACTTGTCTTTGAGGACGATTTCGTGGATATAGATGACATAGCCGCAGATGAGACGAACGGCCATACTTTGGGAAATTCTTGCATGAAAAACGAGCTCGTGCACACTTTTGTAATAGTTCATCAAGTCGCCAGTTTCTAGTGGCATGTCAAAATGGGCTTGGAGAGCATAAAATCCCATGGTCATTTGTATATTAGTCATATTTTTTTCATGAGATGTCGGATTGTTCGATGTCATAGATGTCGATAAGAAGTATGTTTCAATGTAAGTGATGAATAAGTCTAAGAATTCGTCGAGTCTAGATATGTCGATGTGATAATCATCTGTGATGAAATTTGCAAGCTCGCGTTCGAATTCGAGAAGTTTGCATTCTTCTTTATCCATACATTCATCATTTTCGGTCTTAGATTCGGCATTTTTCTTAATACCCATCGCCATCAAGCGGCCACACGTACCATTGACGTAAGAGCAAGACAGTATCAAAAGCGGAAGAGAATAAGAAGTTCCTCGTATTCCCTCTTCTTTAATCGCCTTTAAGAGCAATTCCTGTTTTTGGATATTTTTTCTAAATACTAAAATATTTCCTAGAAGTTGATCGAAAATCTCATTCAAAGATGTGCCTTTATCAAATCTAAGGGGCGAAATCTTGTTTATGGCATTTATCACTTCATCGAGAGTTATTATGGAATTGCTCTTCTTTTTGTCCATATCTTGTAGTCTCGTAAAGGTATAGAATGGTGCTGATATTTTTCTCGCATAATCTTCCGTTTGTTCGAGAGCACTTAGTGTTTTCTTGTTTTTCGAAATAGATACTTTTAGTATCTTGCGAATAGTAGTTATAGTATCTTTATTCAGTTTCATATATATCTTTCCTTTTTTTAAAAGTGGGGATATTATATAAAGATATTTAAAAAAAGTCAAGGCGCACTGTTAATGTTATCGCTTTGGCTTTTCGAGGCTCAATTCTATTAAATGGGTATCAATATCTATAGGAATTGGCATAAATAAAATCACCAGCAACTATATGACCGTCGAAGTTTTTCCAATCGATTATATCTTTATCATTCGGTTTTTCCAAATAACCTAGATTGCTTTTCTTTTTCTTCAGGAAATAATAACAAATAATCATCTAAAATCTAATAAGTTATTTTTCTTATTTGTTCACTTGTTTTTATCTATCACTAAAAATATAATATTTATAGGAATATTTAGTTAGTTTGG
>CAZKKM010000048.1:0-13302 GCA_964553435.1 uncultured Muribaculaceae bacterium
GCTTTGAGATAGGTATGTGGATCCGAAAGAACGAAAGAAGATTCGCGAGCGATGTCCGAGATAAATGAAAACGGCACAAGTCGCATCATTTCAAAGGCGGAAGTGGTCACTTCTTCCCTATTCGGTAGAGGAAGGATGACCAAGAAGTAGGCACAAATGAGATAGAGAATAAAAGAATAGATTATCAAAGTTCTCAATCGATTGACCGAACCGTATTTATGATATTGATGAAGAATATAGAAAGTTGTGAAGAAAAGAGCGATCAAGGGAAAAACCAAAATTGCCGTCTTCAGTGCTGTCATGTAACCCATCGATATTCACCTTTCTTTCGTCAAATTTTTTCTTTGATGATATTTTTACTAGATAAATAAGTGATAGCAAAATATGTACCGTAGATGAATGCCAGGAAGCAAACAGTCATAATTATCGAACTGAGAAGTTCTTTTGTACCGATGGCTTCGAGGATAAACGTAGAAAATTTCATGCCGAATATTGAATGAATGCTGGCGAGCAAGAGAGGTACTACGAAAATGATACCAATTTGTTTGAAAAGAGCATCGTTTATTTGACGTTCGTCCGCGCCCAATTTTCGTATCATGCGGAAGCGTTCTTTGTTATCGGCACTTTCCGAAAGCTCTTTGAGAGCTAATACGGCCGCGGATGAGATCAGGAAGATGATTCCGAGATAGAGTCCTATGAAAGTGACGAGTGCTCCGAGACCTATGCTCGCTTCGGCTATGGTGAGGCGAGAGGTGCCGTTTATGGTGATCGGGTCTTGCCTTTTAGCGCTCATGATTGCTGCAATGTTTTCTTCTATCTTTCTTTTTTCTTCTTTTGTCGTGGCCGCATAATTGGCTATAAAATAGTTTCGCTTAGGCACTTCATAGGTCAAAACTGCGTCTGGAACGACTATCACTCCGTTGTTGATGTGGTTGGATGACATTTCGATGAATCCGTTTTGACATTGGGTATATTTCGGATGTAATAAGTGACCTCGAATGTCGAGAGTGGTTCCGGATGCCAATGCTTCGTCGCGAAGTTGGACGAATGAAACGAAATCGGCGATTATCATGTATTCGTCATCATTCAAAGTGTGCTCTTCGAGACCATAAAATTTGGCGAGACGATTGTACTCGGATATTTTGATTATCTCTTCGGGTGTATTCGTTTCGAGGAAACGATAGTTTTCGAGTATCTTTTGTATATTATCACCAAATGTCTTCGCGAGAGTCAGTTCAGGAATGTTGTAGATGTCGATTTCGACGAATTCGTCGATATATGGCATGAGGTCTATGTCCATCTTTTTTAGAGAATCGCGAACATCGAGTCCGATGAGTTCTCTTTGTAGAGTGCTGAGGTTCTCGGGTTCTGAAACTGCGTAGTTCATATTTTTTTCGAATTCTATGTCAGCTGGAGCTAATTCGTTGAGGTTTGCGAGCATCGAATTTTTGATGGAAAGTGAACTTGCCAAGACGCATATGGTGACGAAGAGCATCAGGCAAATGACCGTCATGGACATGACCATCGTATTTATTTTGCTCGAAAATTGACGGAGAACGAAACTGTTTAGACCCTTATAATAGAACTTTTTCAAGCCTAGACATATTTTGAGGACGAGACCAGAAAGAGACCAAAAGATGAAGAATGTGCTCATCGAGCCGATGGCGATGAGAACAAACAGGAAATCGAAATTTTGAATTTTCTCTACTCCACCGGTGACCATATAGTACGCATATCCAAGAGCGATGCAGGAAATGAAGAAGATGATCGTGCAGAGAACAGGATTTTTGAGGCGAATTTTTTCATTGTGCTTGTTGCCATGAAGAAGATCGATGAGTCGACATTTGCCGATGCTATATGTGTTAAAAATCATGACGATGATGTACATGATGCCGAAGTAGATGAGTGTCTTTACGAACGCATCTTGTGAAAAAAGGAATTTGAATTTTGTCATGTTCGCTTCGAACATACTGGCGACAAACAAGCTCATGAGTTGTGAAAGAGCAATTCCCAAGAGGAGCCCGACGGCAAGTGAAGCGATTCCGATGATCAAGGTTTCCAAAAGTAGAATAAAAGATATCTTCTTTTTGCTCATACCGAGTGTCAAATATATTCCGAACTCTTTTTTTCGACGAGCGATGAGAAATCTGGAAGCATAGATGATGAGAAAACCCAGGATGAATGAGACGAAGATGCTCACTCCGGAGAGAATGTTGGTCATCATCTTTATTATGTAGGATGTCGAAGAAGTGACTTCGAGAAGGACCGTCTGGGTTTCGATAGCATTGAATACATAAAAGATGGATACACCGAGTATCAGAGTGAAAAAGTAGATGGCATAGTCTTTGATACTTTTGGCAATGTTTGCGAGTGACAGCTTAAAGAGCATCATTCAAATCACCCCCTAAAAGGGTTACGACATCGATGATAGAATCGAAGAATTCTTTGCGAGTCGAAGTTCCGCGTCTTATCTCGTTGAAAATCTTTCCGTCTTTGATGAAGATGACACGCGAAGCATAGGATGCTGTAAAGGCATCGTGTGTGACCATCAAGATGGTCGCACCGAGTTTTGTGTTCAAGTAATTGAAACGTTCCAAAAGCATGCGGGCAGATGCCGAATCCAATGCGCCAGTCGGTTCGTCGGCCAAAATGAGACGAGGATCTGTGATGATAGCTCGAGCAGAAGCGATGCGTTGACGTTGTCCTCCACTCATCTCGTAAGGATATTTATCGAGAATTTTTTCTATATCCAGACTTTTGGCAACTTTGGCAATGCGCGATTCGATTTCCTTTATGGGAACGTTTTGTATGGACAAAGAAAGCGCGATGTTCTCATAAGCTGTGAGAGTGTCCAAGAGGTTAAAATCTTGAAATATGAAGCCGAGTTCTTCTCTTCTAAATTTGTTTAGATCATTGCCTTTGAGAGTCGTAATGTCCTTTCCTCCTACGTATATGTGTCCACTAGTGACCCGGTCGATCGTCGATATGACATTCAAAAGAGTCGTCTTACCGGAACCGGATGAGCCCATGATGGCGACAAATTCACCTCGATCGACTTCTAGTGACAGGTTGTCTATCGCTTTTGTAAGAGAAGATTTGTTGCCGTAATATTTTTCGATATTTTCTATTTTTAGAATATTTTCCATGAAAATTTCTCCTTTCATTTCAATATTATTATAAAAGGACATATTTTGTCGCCCAAATAACATTACGGTTGATTACATTTTTGTAAGATTAAAGAACTTCATAGAAGTTATTCTTATAAAATGTTATGGCAACTTTGGTATGAGAGTTTTCCACCGAATCGATGCGTATGTCGTGACCAAGTTTTTTCAAGAGATTAAAAACGATGTATAGTCCCATGCCTGTCGACTTGGAAGTATGTCGACCGTTTTGGCCGGTGAACGATTTTTCGAATACGCGCGGCAAATCGGCAGAAGGAATACCCATTCCATTATCTTCTATGTACAGTGTGAGAGCCGATTCATTTTGTTCAGTCCAAATTGTGATGTGCGATTCGACGTCGGAGCGACGGTATTTGACGGCATTGTCGATTATCTGACCTAAGATGAATTCGAGCCATTTAGAATCGGTGTAAACAGTACCTGCTATGTCGTGAACCAAAAGAGCTACATCGCTTTCGAGAAGCAAGTCCTTGTGGGCGACGGCTATGGAGTTTATCGTTTTAGAGAGAGAAACTTCTTTTATCAAATAATCTTTTTCGGAATTCTCTTGACGCACGTAGTAAAGTATGCGTTCGACGTGAGATTGAATGCGACGTATTTGTTCGAGTGATGCGCGATCGAAAAGTTCCGGTCGATTGTGAGACATCAGAATGAGGGAAGCAAGAGGCAACTTGATTTCATGTATCCACAATTCCAAATAGTCCTTAAAGTCGGCAAGTGATGTGGTGATATTTGAGACATTTTCATTCATCGATGAGGTCATTTTGTAGAGAACTTCCATCGTCAAGCGACCTTCGTAAAAGTCGGGATCGGTCATCGTCGAGGTGACTAGGTAGGCACGATCGAGAGAACGGGCATTGCAAACGAGGTTCGTATAAAATGTCTTTTTGCGCCAATAGTCGATGAGCAGACAAGATGAGAAGCCAAAAATAAGAATAAGTGAAAAAGCAACGATGAGAGCATTTTCCAGTTTAAAAGCGATAAAAAAGAACAAAATGATTATATAACATACGAGAAATATGATAAAAGCATAACTTTTATCTTTCAGAAAGCATGAGATTTTCATAGAAGTATATACCCCATTTTCTTTCTCGTATCGATGGCATCGGCATGGCCGAGCATTTTCAATTTAGTTCTGAGGCGACTGACGTTTACAGTAAGTGCATTGTCATTGACGTATTCTGAATTGTCCCATAGAGCAGTCATGAGTTCGTCGCGGGTGACTATGCGACCGCGATTGGCCAGGAGATAAGAAAATATTATCATCTCGTTTTTGGTGAGTATCACTTCTTCGTTTACGGATTTGAGAATTCCCCTTTGTAGATCGACGGTCACATCTTCGTAATTGGGTATGAGTCCGGGATTTGCTCTTTTCAAAACGGCTCCGATACGCAGCAAAAGGATGGTCGGGTTGTAGGGTTTGGCGATGAAATCGTCAGCTCCATAAGAGATGGACAATGCTTCATCGAGATCGGAATTTTTGGATGTGACCATGATGACGGGAACTTGAGATTCTTTGCGCAGGGTTTTAAGAACAGTCTCGCCATTCATGAAAGGTATGTTGATGTCGAGAAGAACGAGATCAGGCTGGAGTTCGATAAGATGCTCGGCAGTAGACGAAAAATCGGTAACGACGAGAGTTTCATATCCATTCGTTCTCAAGAGAGATTCGAGTTCTTTGACGATGATCTCATCGTCTTCGACGATGGCAATTTTTGACATAATAAATCGCTCCTTTGTGTCTTATTATAACACATTTGAAAGTTTTCATAAGAAAAAAAGACTGTCGCTTTGTAAACAGTCTTTAGTATATTATAAATAATCTTCGTAATCGTCTTCGTCGAAATGCGCATAGACGATATCCGTGCATCCCGAATAAAAGAGCGGTTCAAAAATGTGCAATAGTCCCGTGTTTCGCGATAGTGAAGTGACAGCTGGATTGATGTACATTCTCGTTCGTTCGTCGAGTTTGATGAGACCTCTCAAACCGGCCGTGTCCTTAGGTCTTATGCTCTTGCCAGGTGTGATGAGTCCCCTATTCTTTTGTCCGAGTGCATCGAGAAGTGGCTCTAAAAAGAGAAATTGTGCCATACCATGGTGAGTGTGTCCACATACGGCAAGATCGACATTCTCGATGAAACCATGTCTTTGAAGATGACGGACGACGTTTGGGTAGTGACAGAGCAAAATATTCGTTTTCGAAGGCTTCAGTTTTTTCAAAAAACTATAGAGGTGTTCGTTCTTTTTTAAATATTTATCGTTGCCATCTGGAGATTTCAACATATATTCGATAGGCGGATTGAAGATGGCTATTTGATATTCGTCATCGAGGTCGAAGATGCCATCGCGGGCGATTATCGGATGATCGGTATCATCTAATTCGTCTATTATTCGAGACTGAAAAGATACATTATCTCTTTTCCACCAATAGCTTTTTGCTCGGTCACGTCTTTTTTTCGAGCATAGATCGTGATTCCCTGTGGCTATATAGACAGGGGCTATGGAACTCAGGTTGTAAATGAGTTCGAGAAGTGTTTCGTAAGTCGGACCCGACTTGCCGAGGATATCGGTAGAATCGACGATGTCGCCGACTATGAATACGGCATCGTAAGTGATGCGAAGCTTGGCCATACGGTCCTTTATGTGAGTGTTTACTTTTTCTATCACTTTGAGATCTTTTCTCGAACCGATGTGTAAATCGGAGAGAACCAAAAATCTTTTGGGTCGGTGATTTTTTTTAGGTACAGTCAATACTTTCGTTTTCATTTTTACCTCCTCGCGTTATCTCATTATATAATATTTTTATTCTTTTGAAAAGCATTCTATGTCGGTCGTTTTGCATTTACAAGAACGGTCCTAATTAAAACGAACCTAGGCTTGTTCCGGTTCGTCATCTTTGGAATCGATAAGTTCTAAGTAAATCTGTCTCAAAGCTCCTTCTTCGATGCCCAAATCTCTTAGAACTCCGTAAGATTGTTCGATGGTCATTTTGAAGAAACAACGATCATCTTTGAGCATCTTTTGGATAGTTTTCTGTTTTTTTATCTCCTTTTTATCGTCCTTATTCGTATTGATAGCGAGCATATCTTCATTAAGCTGTCGCAATTTTTCTAATATCATCATCGTAATTCCCTTCTCCTTTTCTTATGCCCGGTATCGGTTGGGCATCTTCTTTGATATATTCGTAAGTTCCATCTTTTATTTTAGTCTTCAGTTGGCGCTTGGCAATCGGTGTGATCGAGCCGTCCGCGGAAACGAGATAGTAAGTTGTCGGCAAATCAGAGCAGTCGAAATCAACTTCGTTGTAAGCGATCACCGTAGCCGACGTAAGTGTCTTTAATTCTTTTTCGTAAATGCGCACGAGCGAAGTCCTCAAGTTGTGCTCTCGTTCGTATTCATCGAAGAGAACTTTTTTGAGTTGTTCTACTTTTGAGAAGAGGTCCACTCCTTTCAGTCTCGTCTTGGCAAGTTCCGAAATGAAGATGTCCATCTTTTCCGAAATCTCAATAGGTCGAATATTTGCGGTCAAGTTGATGTATTGGCTCAAGATATCCTCGAACGATTCTACATGAGGAACTCTAAGTGAGGATGTTTTGTCATTTTCCTGGACGAGAATGAGCTTGTACATATTCAAGAGTGCCGTCTTAAACTCGGATTGTGTTTTCTCACTCGTGTTTTTGCATGTTATTCCGACTAGAGGCTCATTTCTCTTGGCACGAGGTAGGTCTCCTTGTAAAACCGACGTGACCGAATCGGCATTTACCAAAAATTTGCCACACCGAAAGTCGAGAGAGACGTGAGCATATCCGTAGTTTTCGTCGAAAGAATCTTCGTAGTCACTATGAAAACGTATGCCGAGCGAATCTAAAAATATGGTGTATATCATGTTGAATTCGAAACATACGACTTCGTTATTATTGGGAGTTATCTCGTTTATGTGTGAAATCATACGATGGTTGCGGATAGCCATTGCCGAGGCCGAGGCGAAGTATTTTTCATCGTAGGTGAGAGTTCGGCACATTTTGATGTAGATGTACAAAGCTTTTTCCAAATCCGATACCTCAGATGGCAGTCCCGATAGAATGTGGGTTTCGAGTTCTTTGGACAATTTTGCCTCACGAAACAGTTCGTCTTCGGTATCGAGATGCTCGTTGATAGCTTGTATGTCGATGAGATTCCCTTTTGCGATGGTCGACAAGTTCTCTTTTACTTGTGGAGACACAAAATAGTTTTCGAGTACGCGGTTATCTTCGAAAAAATGGTAGGCAGCATAGATGAAATGTTCTTTGATAAAGCCATCGATGCTCTTGTTTGTCGTATCTCGACAAATGTCGGCAAAGTCGCGAGGTGTTTTCTCCATGAATCTGATGAGAGATAGCGATGGAATGAGATAATTCAAACGATCGATGGATATCTTGTAGAGATTTGGCGATTGTTCGCGAACAAAGCGGGAATAGTCGAGAGCATTTTTGAGAAATTCGAATCGTTCGTTTTCTTTTTCGCTCAGTTGCATCTTTTTTGTCTCGATGAGTTGTTGAAGACCTTCGAAAATTGGCAACTTGTGATATTCACGGCGGTCACGCATCGTACCACTTTGGATGGAACATAAATAGAAAGATTCGATTTCACCTGCGAATAGTTTCGTAGTTAAAGCGAAGTATTCGTCATCTAGCAAAATTCTTTTGAGCAGTTCGACAGGTATTTCTTGAGCTGAAAATATAATTTTTTCTCCATCGTCGAGCGACCGCAAGTCTTCCGCTGTGGTGAACATCGTATGCGACGACTTGGTTTTGAGGTATGGATACATCTCGACAAGTTTTTGACTAATACTTTCCATACTTCTCCCCTATTCTATATCGTCCTTACTATTTACTGTCTTAAATGATACCATATAATTGCCTAGGATTCAATATTTGCTTGGTAAAATGTCGAAATTTTCGAAAGGACTCAATAAAATAAAAATCCTGTCATATAACAGGATGAAAGTATCTTTCGAGAACAATCGAACTTCTCTACTGATTTTCTTTACCATTTAGCATAGTCATCGTCAATTTCTTAACTTTTTCTACTTCTTTACTAGCTTCACTGTATTGTTCAAAAGGAGTTGGAGTTTTAGATAATTCTCCACTTGGTATCGAATTTAAACTATAGTTAACCTCACCTTGATCATTTTGACTTACGATGAGTTTCGAAGAATCGTATGACCAGTTTCCATCACTATCGATTTTTATCGCTATTCCGCCTTTTGTTATAATGAATTCTTTTAATCGGCCTCGATTCAAAGATATCATATCGGTGATTTTATCCTTTTTTTCATCTAATTTTCTTTTGACTTTCATTTTAAAACTTGGATATTCATCTATCGTAGGTGTAGATATGGCACATATTCTTTTATAGACTTCATCGAGTTTTAAAGGAAAAGTCAATCCCAATAAATATTGTTGCAACTGTTCTTCATTTTCTAATCTGAATATATAACCACTCAAAATACTTGTTTTGATACTTTCCGGTCTTGCGACTTCTATTGAAAGACTATATTCATCGCTCGTCAATGTAAAATGAGCTTTATATGGAGAAAAACTTCTATAACAAGAATTTCCATTTTCGGGATTTTTAATAGTGTAGTGTTGTAATTTTAGTTTAGCTGATTTTTCTTCAGCTTCTGCCCAATAATCGTAGGTTCTACTCTCATTTTGATAATCGATAATAAACTCTGGACCAGAATCTATCATGGAACCCCATCTCAATGATATAGTGGCATCGTCACCTCTATTGTCAAAATGACAATTAAATGAAAAATTATTTTTATCGAACTGATCTAAAGTACAAGTTTCTGTATTTTCGATGCCAACTGTTTTTAACAAAAATCCAAATTTTGCCTCTATTTCTTCAAATTTATCGATCGGTATACCGGTCCTTTCTATCAACTCTTCCGCGCTCAACTGCGTATAAACTGTAAGGGCAGAATTTCCAAAGCTTTGTACCGATGACAACACCCCCAACCATTGACCTATAGCCACTTGCAGTTCCAAATCTTCGCAGACGACTTTTGGCACATCCGGTGTCCTTTTTTCTACCTTTGGTACATCCGATACTTTATTTTTCTTTCTTTTGATTATCTCTTTTATATTCATCTTAATCACACTCCACATAAATGTTTAGGTTTATTATAATCATTTAATCAAAAAAAGCAATACATTTTAAATTGACTAACGATCGATTCACTCAAAAGTATTGTTCCTATTTCTTTCCACATGTAATCGGTACAAATATATATTCGGTAGTAAGTGCATGTCCATATCTTTGAATCTGTCGAAGAACTCGACTTTTTATCTCCCAATATATCTTGAACGTGATATATCCCTCTTTTGCTTTCATAATCGGGAATGTAACCCAAAAATTCCTCTAATATTTTAGAAAAATTACCACTCGTCAAGACGTCGTCCATATCGAACATCATAGTTTTCATTTCTAATCTCACATCTTTTCATTTTCATATTTCTCGAACTCTCTTCTTTCGGTGATTATATCGATGCTTTTTAAATCGATTTCTTTGTTTTCGTATTTTGTTTTTAAATATTGCATAAAGGATAATTCTGGTTCCATGGTAGTTTTAGATTTATAATTGCCATTTTTTAAAGCATTTTCCATTTTAGTTCTCAGATACTTCCACGTATCGTAATAAAAAGTTTTAGTCTTCACCATAAAATTATCGTTGTCTTCTATGACGAATCCTTCTACATACTTATCGGCGAGTTTGTAATCTTCAGATGTTATATTTTCATATATATTTTTAAAAGATTCCAAATTATCGGCCGTGTATATCAATTCTTTTGTGAAAATCCCAACATCGTCGGCAAATTTTCTCAAGTCTTCATAAGATATTTTAGAATAATCTGTCTTATTGTATATCATATCCAGCAAAATAAGTTTAGACTCTTCATATTCGATGATATGCGGGTCGTTCGCATTATCTATGACTTCAAATAAGACCGTCACATCGTCTTTGGCGATTTTATTTTTTATCGCTTCGATTTGTTTTTCGTCGAACTTTTTATAAAATATCGTCTTGAAATATTCGACGTACTCGCCCACATTCGTCGATTTGGATGCGAAGAACAGTTCGTCGTCCTTAACTGACAAGATGCCCAAAAAGCCGTTATATTTCAAATAAAATTTTGCTGGGAACGATAAAGTCTTTTCTAAATTTTTTAATTCAGTTTCTTTTCTTTCGCCAATTTTGAAAAATTTGTTGTAACTTCGAGCTAAAATTTTATAATTTGCGATATCGATGAACAATCCTCGTGCGCGAGTAGTCATGTTGTCCCATATTTTGTTATAAAAAGCATCTTTAGAGAAGTTAAACGAATAAATACCGTCGCCTAGATTGCGTTTTATGATATATTTATTCTTTCTTAAACTTTCCACTAGATTATATACATTCGTCTCTTCGATTAGATTAGGATTGTACGTGTCGTTTTTAATTTCGGTATATGAAAATGCTTTGTTTTTGTTTAAAGTCAATACGCGAAGATATCCACCATGTTCAATATCGCCTTCAAGATTTAGTGAATACTCGTATTCATCGTATTTATTTTTATAATAATTTCGGTGTCCGTGAATTTGGTAAGTTTTATCTTTTTCATTTCTCATAAACTCGTCGTAAATTTTATCTATATCGACCTCGTATTTGTCGATACCGTAAACAAAAGAATCGGTACTATAAAAATCCAATGGTTGTTTTGGAATATACGGGATTCCACCGTGAGAAATTAAATAAGTGTTTTTACCGAATTCGATATGGGATATTTGAGATAATCTCTTTATAAAAGCTCTGATTTCACTTTTCGAAATGCCATTTTTTTCAAATTCTTCGATGGTATTTTTGATGTCGTAGTCCATTTTGAATTCGTCATTGCAAGCATACTTATACAACTTGTCTTCGTGATTTCCAAGTAAAAAAATAGTATTTTCTCTGGTCAAAAGTTCACTTAAAAATTCAAAAGTCTTGAAATTCTCGATTCCCCTGTCAAAGTAATCGCCGATGAAAATATAAGCATCATTTTCTTTCATCGGGCTTTTCTCAAAATACTTTTTTAATGCACTATAACAACCGTGTATATCCCCGATTATATGGACTTTATCGTATTTGTTTAAATTTTTAGGTTTTTCATTTACGATTTCGTCGAAATTTTCGGGTTTGATCACTCTAAATGACGACGGCATCTTTTCTTTAGAAAATGTCTCATATGCTCTATCGATGACTTCTTCTGGAACGATTCTATATTCTTCTCTCATTCGGTTTCGTTTGTAAACTTCTTCTTTTGGTAGATCTGTAAAATCTAAAATATACAATCTGTAACGATATTTTTCCGCCAACTTTTTGTAGATTGGAAAAGATTCGTCAGCTCGAGCATGAACAGCATCGATTATCGTAAATTCTCCTTTTTTCATGCGTTCTTCCAATATCGTATATAAAAATTCCCATGCCTTTTTATTGTTGAATTGTGGAATCTCTTCAGAACAATTTACTGTCATCTTCGGAGCATTGAGCATGAGTCTAATTTGATCAGAACTCAGTGTAAAGTTCTCCAATTTGTGCTCCTTTATAAATGTGCTTTTGCCACATCCCATAGCGCCTCTCAATACGATCAGTTTTCTCATTTTTATCACTCCCAATTCTCAACCGAGATAAAATTTTCATGTTTATAAATAATTCTATCATAAATCGATGTATATTAAAACTCGAAACATAAAGCTCGAGTATTTTTAAAATGGTGCCCGAAGGATCTAAAAATGACATTTAATTCTGTGAATTAAATGTCCATCTGATTTTTGGGTAGACAATTCAACTTGCGAAATTGAATATTCCCTTTTTTATTTTAACACGGCTTTTTACGGCTTTTTGACAAGTTGTTTTTCTATTTCAACTCGAAGTTCGAGTAACTATCAATCTGGTGTCTTGAGGGTTTAGATACCGAATCCTAATTTTAGTTATAACTTCTATTTCAATACAAGCATATCATAAAAATTTCTTTTAACTTCATCTTCGATGTTCATAATCATTCGATTATGACTCCAACTCAACTGGTTCCACACTGTGGAACCCCCTTGAAATACTTGAAAAATTTCTTCATTTTCTTTAAACTTGGAACACTAAACCCTTGCCCAAATTCCTTAGTTAACCTTTCTGAAAATGATTTAATAATTTCGTTTTGAGATGCCTCTAAATGATAATTATTTATAAGTTCACTAATAGTAGCACCTATTTCAAAATATAACTCTACTATTTCGGGGGCTGTTACGAAATTAGATAGTTGATTTCGTTTCAGTTCTTTTCTTTTTTTGCTTCGGAAAAGGAAATTTTTCTTTTTTTAAATCTGCTGTTTTTTCCCAGTATTTGCTTTTTACATTATTTGAATCTATTAGAGATAAAAATTTTCGAGTATTTCTTCCTAAACAAACAAGCATGATTTCACAAGAGACCTTTTCTATACCACGCCTTCTAATTCGAATATATTGCATATTTTGCTTTATTTGACCAAAGGTCCCCTCTACCTGAATACTTCTGTTAATTCTAATTTCGATTCCTTCTGGACTAAGCAGGTTAACCCTTGCTTCTTCTTTTAATAGTTCGTAATCGGGGATTAATTCAACAATCCTAAAATCATGTTCTTTATATTTTAGTTTTTTCTTACATTTATTAGAATAATTACAATTGTTGCAACCAACAAATTTGTAGAGTTTTCCATCTTTGTTCCTTTGATGATGACTGTAATCAAACGGAATCTCTTCACCAATACATGTATTTAAACATAATACACCATCACTAAACGCATAAAAGAGTTGCGGATTCTTGCCACTTGATTCGCCCTCCCAAGATTGAAATTTTACATAATTTCCTATTTTCTTCTCTCTTATATATTTATAGTTAACATATATTCCATATCCAGCATCAGCACATTCATTTTTTGGATATTCCTTATAGTATTTATAATACAAATTATTCATTGGAATAAAAGTATAATAATCACTTCTATCTTGAAACACTCCATACATTGTAATCAAACCAGCTCCAACTAAAACTTGAACATTGTATCCAGCATGAAAATCATGA
>CAZKKM010000049.1:0-13250 GCA_964553435.1 uncultured Muribaculaceae bacterium
ATAAGGTTTTTAGTCATTATTTGCCACAACAATTTTTATATTTGCGTCCACTGCCGCACGGACATGGTTCGTTTCTACCGACTTTATCTGACTTTTTAGGTCCGGCACTGACCTTTTCTTTACCGTCGTTCATCTGCATCCTCTGCACAGGTCTTCTTTCGACAGTATTTTGTTTGATTTCGGCTTTCAAAAGAAAGTTTGAAACATTGGCATCGACATTTTCGAGCAAATTCTGGAATATATTATATCCTTCCAAAGCATATGCCTGCAACGGATTTGTTTGGGCATAGCCTCTCAGATTGATACCCTCTTTCAAGTGCTCCATAGTAGTGATATGTTCTATCCATGCAGCATCTATGACTCGTAGTGATATCATTCTTTCGAATTGATCGATTACTTCTATAGGGAACTCTCCGGTCTTTTCTTCATATTCTTTCGCTACTACATTGTAGATAATATCCTCTACTTCATCGATTTTCTTGCCAGTTATATCTTCGACCGCAATCGTACTTTTGCGCAAGAGATTATTGTTGACAAAATCGACTATATCCTGATTGTCATCTTTAGTGAGTTTCCCTTCCGGAGCAATGTGTTTTTCCACAACATCAGCAATATGATTTCTGAATGTATCCAAAACGATTTCACGTTCCGA
Source organism: uncultured Muribaculaceae bacterium (assembly GCA_964553435.1). GTDB lineage: Bacteria > Bacillota_I > Bacilli_A > RF39 > UBA660 > RUG11867. The sequence goes on from CAZKKM010000049.1 coordinate 653, forward strand.
TTCCGCATCCAGTAGCTCGTTGCGTTTTCTATATATTATGACTCGTTGTTCGCTGATAATGTTGTCGTAATCCAATAAGTATTTGCGTGTATCGTAATTGTTTCCTTCAACCTTCTTCTGAGCTGTCTCTATAGACTTCGATAACATCTTATTTTGAATTGCTTGATCTTCCGGCATACCTAAACTCTGAACCATCATTTTGATTTTGTCGGTTCCAAATCTTCTCATCAATTCATCTTCGAATGACACAAAGAACTGACTTGCACCTGGATCTCCTTGACGTCCAGCACGACCACGAAGCTGATTATCGATACGACGCGATTCGTGTCTTTCTGTACCTATGACGAACAACCCGCCCAAATCGACGACACCTTCGCCCAATTTGATATCGGTTCCACGTCCTGCCATGTTCGTCGCAATCGTGACAGCGCCTTTTTCACCAGCCTTTGCTATGATTTCTGCCTCACGCGAATGATTTTTAGCATTCAAAACTTCATGAGGAATTCCTTCACGTTTTAACATTCTCGACAGCTTTTCATTATTTTCGACCGATATAGTGCCGACCAATATTGGTTCTCCAGTCGCATGAATTTCTTTTATCTTTTCGACTATAGCTTTGTATTTTCCTGCCTCGCTAGAGAAAATCAAATCTGTATAATCTTTTCTTATGACTGGTTTGTTGGTCGGAATACGGATGACATACATATTGTATATATCTCTAAATTCCTCTTCCTCCGTCTTTGCCGTTCCCGTCATACCTGCTATTTTTTTGTACATTCTGAACAAATTCTGGAAAGTGATCGTCGCCATCGTTTTCGTTTCCTCGTTGATTTTGACACCTTCCTTAGCTTCTAATGCCTGATGCAATCCTTCGCTGAACTGTCGTCCGGGCATCAATCTTCCGGTAAACTGATCGATGATGACCACTTCTCCTTGGTCATTGACCATGTAATCGACATCTCTCTTCATGCTGAAGTTTGCCTTCAATGCTTGTATTATATGGTGGACAAGAGCTGTATTATCTTCGTCATATAAATTTTTGATACCAAAAGCTGCCTGAACCTTCTCACTGCCAGCTTCGGTAAGAGATACGCTCTTCGTTTTCTCATCGACCGTATAATCGACTTCTTCCTTGAGTTTCTTGACGGCAATATCCGAATCCATGTAAAGATTTTTCGAATTCATCTTGCCCCCAGAAATGATGAGCGGAGTTCGCGCCTCATCTATCAGTACGGAATCGACCTCATCGATGATGACGAAGTTGAGTCCGCGTTGAACCCGATCTTCTTTTCTGATTACCATATTATCTCGCAGGTAATCGAAACCTATTTCGTTGTTCGTCGAATAAGTGATATCGGCAGCATAAACTTCTCGCTTCTCTTCCGGACTCAACTCTCTCAAATTTAATCCTACACTCAACCCTAAGAAACGGAATATCTGTCCCATCCATTCCGAGTCGCGCTGAGCCAAGAATTCGTTGACAGTGATGATATGTACACCTTCCCCAGCTAAAGCATTCAAATAAGCAGGAAGTATTTCTGTCAAAGTTTTACCTTCACCTGTTTTCATCTCGGCAATGTTTCCGAAGTGAATAGCCAAACCTCCCAATAATTGAACGTAGTATGGTTTTTCGCCGATAATTCTATACGCAGCTTCCCTTGCCACCGCAAATGCTGGAACAATCAAATTGTCCAATGTCGTACCGTTGGCAATTTCACTTTTGAATTCTATCGTTTTTGCGGCAAGTTCTTCGTCGGATAACTTTTGCATTTCCGGTTCCATCGCTTCGATGGCATCCGCTATCTTTTTAAATTTCTGCAACTCTTTGTACTCAGAGTCTACTAAACTTTTTATTATGTTCATTTCATAACCTCCACGAGTATTATTTTAGCAAAATAAAGAAGAAAAGTAAACTTTTCTTCACTATCTTGCATTAATTATGCCGTATTTTCCATCTTTTCTCCTATATACGACACTCGTGCACTTTTCCTTAGAATTTTTGAATACGAAGAAATCATGATTGGAAAGTTCCATCTGCAAAACTGCCTCTTCTTCATCCATCGGTTTGAACTCGATTTCTTTTCGTCTTACAATGAGATCGCTCTCTTCATCATCCTCTTCCAAAGGTTCCTCTTCTATTATGACGAATCCTTTCTTATCTTTATATCGGCTCGCCAATTTTGCTTTATTCTTTTTGATTTGCGTTTCCAACTTTTTCTGAACCAAATCTATAGCTGCATACAAATCGTCGTGCGATTCCTCCGCTCTGATTGTGAATAAACTCGTTGGAACTGTGACTTCGATAATCTGCTGTACCCCTCTCACTCTGACCTTGACGATTACATCGACATCCATGGACTCATCAAAATACTTGTCGAGTTTATATAGCTTTTCTTCGACATACTCCTTAATGGCCTCTGTAATCTTTACATGGTCTCCGTGAATTGAAATTTTCACACAACATCATCTCCTATATCCATGATATCATAGTTTTCACCATTTGTAAAACAGGATTTAAAAGTCTTCCAGATGACGTCTTTATCGGCATAATGTATTACATCTTCGCCCGTTTCACCTATTACAATCGGTTCAAAATCGAGATTTTGCAAAGATTTGCACTTCTCTCGTCGTTCGACCAATGTATAATATCCTTTATCGGCGATCACGAGCTTTTTATCGTTTCGGATTTTTTTTACAAACTCGACCAAAGATACGAAAACCAGCTTATTTGCTCCTAAAGGTGCCAAACAACCCCTATATAAGTATTTTGCATCACAAGCACATACATCGTTGTAAAGAACATATACGTTGGGTTTCAGATAATACAACCCAAAATTCATCTTCGCTACTATTTTTGCAATTTCCGCAGCGCATCTTTTGACATTCGATATCTCTCCATATTTAAAAAAGAGAGAAGTATCCTTTTGCGAAGACAAATCTCTTTTATTTTTCGAGAGATAGAAATGTATTCCTTCGCCCGTCAAATAGAATAAAATTTCTTCTCTCTTCATTTTCATCACCTATTCTCAAAATCGGCTGGATTCATAGCATAAAATTCATTTGGGTCGATAATTTTTCCTTGATAATTTACTTCGAAGAGAAGCGCATTTTCATATCCTTTATCGATATTGACTTTGCCACTTTTGCCGATTACATCGTTCTGTTTGATATTATCGCCCACTTTGACGTTCACTTCGCCTAGACATTGATAAATAGTTATGAGTTCGGTCGTATGTGTAACTTCTACGACTTTGCCCAAAATATTGTCATCTGTTATGCTCGTCACATTTCCATCTAAAGCGCTCACTACATCGAAGCTTTCGCCGGCTGTATAAAGTACACCGGTATTCTCCATGTAAGTATTCTTATAGTAAATGAGAGAATTGACCTGCTTATCTTCCTCATCATCTGTTTTATAAAAACTCTTGGCTTCGGTAACTCCTTCTTTTTGAAAAGGCTTTCCGACGATTTCATTTTTTACTTCGACGACAGGTTTGATTTCATCATCCACACCATTTACGATTTCACTCGGTATAAAATTTGTATCGATTGCTTTAGCATATTCGGTCGTCATGACCTTTCCTATGAACAACACACTGATGAATATGACACCCAGACTTATGGCATAAAGTGCCGGCACTACCCAACTCTTGAATTTTAATTTTTTCATTTCTCAAATTCCCCTTCTAAAAGAATTGTGGGTAAAATTTGGAAAATTATACATCTTTTATATTAGATATTTCGACACCTCGATAATAATGCTTCAATATTTCATCGTAAGAATATCCCGACTTGGCATATCCGTTCGCTCCGTATTGACTCATTCCGACCCCATGACCGTATCCTCTCGTCACAATTTCGATCTCATCCTCCACCTCGATATCGAAATCTGCACTTCGAAGTCCCAAGAAACTTCTCACACTCGCTCCCGTATATTTTCTATCACAAATGGTTATCTCCTCGACATAGTGGGATTCTGAACGTCGAATTTCATTGACGATGACATTTTCACATGATAGATCGAGTCTATTTTTGAACTCTTCTAAAGAAAAGCTAACACTCGTTTCATATCCCCTCAACGAGGCATTGTCATATTCCGAAGTGACACTTTTGAGATAATCTCTGTTCTCTCCAAATACTCCAGCCGCGTCATTCGTCGAGCCCGAACTCATCGAAAAGTAAAATGCTTCGATCAAATCTCCTTTGTAAACGAGTACCTCACCTTCCGTCTCATCTACTGCTCTTTTGATTTTATCGTAATACTTTTGATACTCATTACCCCATTTTTTTCGCATTTCTTCTTCTTTCGCATACACCTGTGAATCGGTCCCACTCGTAATATCGAAAACAGTTCCACTCTTTTTCTTCTTATATAAAGCAAATGTGCGAGAAGCGACCGCCTGAGCTTTCAAGGCTTCCACCTCGAAACTCGCCGGCATCTCGCCGGCTACTACTCCGATTACATAATCTTCTAAGGGCAAAACTTTTACATCTCCGTCGATCGAAAGTCGTATGCTATAATTTCTCTTAGAATAATCCTCCTTTGATTCATCGACAGGCGGACCGTACATTTCATCCAAATTAAAATTAGTCTCTTGCTTTTTCCACATGAAACTAATTACTGCTATAAAAAACAACACTACTGCTATGATTGCAAGACGTTTGTTCTCTTTTTTCATTATAATATTTTGCTGACCTCCATGAAATGGATTATAAAATTGCTCACCAGTTCCGCAATTGCCAATATCAATAAAAGGGCCATGACATTTGCTTCTACGACTTTTCCCTGCTTGAAGAACCGATTTAAATCCAAGCTCGATACTCCGAACGTCGTGAATAATACACTGACGATATAGATGATCAACTTAAAATTCATTGTACTCACCGTTTTCATAAGCAATGACTTTCTTCTTACGTCGCTCGTATCTTTCTATTTCCGTGCAAAATTCCGTCGAAGTAAACGTCCGAACACACTGGGCCGCGAAAGTAGTATCCATATTCGAGTCGAGTGCAATCACATTCGCATCGTCATCTCTTCTCGCCATTTTGGCCACTCTAGCACTCGTCACCAATGCACATCTTATACCTTTGACCTTATTCGCAGCTATGCACATGCCGACACCCGTTCCACAAACCAATACTCCAAAAGAATTTTCGTTTTCCTTGACCATTTTGCAGACGCGAAAAGCATAATCGGGATAATCATCGTAATCGTAATTGTCCGGACTGGCATCTACTATTTCATACTCACTGGATAATTCTTCTATTAATTTTTTCTTATACTCGACTCCATTGTGATCTGTTCCAATTATTAATTTCATTTCTCCTCCATCGCTTTTTCGAATGCCGGCATTAATCCAATATTTCCTTCTCTATGTGGTGGCAATTGATATATGTCATGTCCCGGAAATTCGTTTCCTTCGATTAAAAGTGGTCCATCATCTGAAAGACATACGTCCCATCCTGTATAACCTATTTGAGGCACGACCGTCGCGGCCTCCTCACACATAGCTTTTATCTCTTTCCAATGAGGTATTGTAATCCCCACTATCTTTTCTTTTGTATAAGGGTGCTCATCGTACTCGTGATGTTGCTTATCTATTGCTTTATATTTGATTACTCCATCTTCGATATCGATTGGAGCGGCCAAACCTTCGTGATTGAAATTGTCGACAACATAACCTTTATTTCCGATGCGCAAAAACGCGACGACGACCTTTTTGTTCAAAGTGACCACACGCATAGTATTGATACTCGATGGGTGTAATCTTCCGAGTGTTTCACACTGAACTGCCACTTCCTCGACCAATCTCCTCTCCTCGAGCATGAGCTTCTCGTAAAGTTCATGTATTTCATAATCGCTCACCCTCAACTTCTCGATTCCTTGCCCACACGAACCAGAACTAGGTTTGACTATAACTTCTGTTTTTCCTTTCAAAAATTTTCCAAACTCATCCTCATTCTTTCCATCTAAGTATATCCACTCTCTATGTAAATATTTGTCGAATGTTCTGTTGAACAACACTTTATCTTTAAAATATTTGAGATACTCGGGATCATTGTATCTTTTTTGTATTTCGTTGTTTTTGCCCCTCGTAATGATCGTTTTTCTCTCCTTGTCATTCATCCTGTACATTTCGAAGAGTTGATAATCCATATATCCTGCTTGATACTTGAGTCCACACCAAACCATATCACAGAACAATGCGATCCTCGCTTTTCCACACTTTTCGTGAACCTCATTCACCGTTTTAAAAAAATTGCCAAAATTCATGTTTTTTATTCTCTTAAGAAGATAGCCCATCTTACTCATATTATCACCATAACCATTGTATCAAAAAAAAGATTAGTTTTCACTATCTTTTAAATTGTACTTCCTATTGAACTTCTCGACATTACCGGTCTTCTTGTGTTTGCCTTGTGCTCCCGTATAGAACGGATGGCATGCACTGCATACCTCGACGTGTATCGCTTCCTTTGTAGACTTCGTCTTGAAGGTAGCACCACAGTCACAAGTCACTACACATTCCTTGTATTCAGGATGTATGTTCTTTTTCATTTTTATATCTCCTTCCGCCATGACTCCTAAAAAGCCATAGAAATTTAATTACGTTGGTATTATATCATAAATCGAGAAAAAATCAAACATTTCCGCAAAGAAAAACGAAAGAATTCGCTTCTTTCGTCAATCTTATTTCAATGTAAGTTGATATGGACTTCCTTCGGTACCGTTACCACCAGATATCTTGACTGATTTATCTAATGTGATGACAGGTCTTACACCGCGGACGTTGGTTGCTGCAGTATACTCTGAAGTACCTGCCCAGTTTACGAACCAAGAGTTCGCATTCGCAGAAGTGATCGTCCAGTAATTCATACCTTGGATTCCCTTCGTAGAACTTGTATTACCACTCATCAATTCACCTACGCGGATAAGTCCGACATAAGCATCTGTATAACTTGTACTGTATTGTGTGTCTATTGGACTGTTGCCTATGAGATACTTGTTGTTATAGAATCTCGTAAGCTTTATAACTGATTTTTCAGTTTCTCCGAATCCATTGTACACTGTCGTCTGTAAGTATTGTCCTATTCCACTATCTGTCGTGAATTTTCCGACAGTTCCATAAGTAGTAGTTGCATACTTATCGCCGACTGTCAAATAATCGTCTGTTATCAACTTAGTTCCTTCAGCATCACTAGATACTATGCGCCACATCTTGCCACCGAATTCTACATATTCTCCGCTATAACGTGTCGTGAGTGCTTGGTCTTTTGCTACGGCATTGCCTTCATCGATGATGAATGGTTCTGCCTTAGTCCCCTTACCACTCAAAACTGTTCTTGCATTGATGTTGATTACCGGTCTGATGGCATATGGTTCGTTGACATAATAGTTAGGAACTTTACTTCCGTCTTCGTTGACTACCCATACACTTTGATCATGTGTAGGAGTCATCGTGAAGAATCTTTCGCCATTGTTCAAGAATCCGTTTTGTCCACCCAAGATGTTGTAGTCATCTACGGTCAATAATCCGACCTTTTTCTTTGTTACATAATTTGTATTACATACGTATCTGATGTTCGTAGTAGTGTTAGCCTGATTACAGAACTCACCTGTGGCAACTATCGTATCGGCATTGTTGAGCGATGGATAGAATACCTCGTTGAGCCATTTATCAGCATGGCTTCCATTGTATACACTTGAAGTATCGTCGTAAGAGAATCCTGATTGAGAATTATCTGCGATAAGCTGAAGTGTATTATCTCTGTTGACCTTAACTACTCTCCACAAGTGTCCACTATACCAAACGTAGTTGTTTGGAGAATATGATCCATAACACAATGTGTCTGACTTACACTTGTTGAGGCTTCTTACTAGAAGTGGAGCTGTCGTACTGACGACTCTTACTTCGCGTCTTGCTGTAGTAGTATTTCCACTTGCATCAGTAGCACTGTAAACTACATGATATGTTCTTGTTGTATCGGATGTATCGACATCGTTCGTAGATGTTACATTTACACTGATACCTAAATCTGTTGCCGTTGCTCCATAAGGATCTGCAAATGTGCTTCCGAATGGAACTTCGATGATACTATCTGGACTGTTGAGAGTAATCTTAGGTCCTTCTGTATCTACGACATATACTTTGATGTTGATTGGTTTTTTGTTTCCGGCTACATCTGTAGCGGTATAAGTTACGACGTATGGATTTTCGCTATCGGTAGGCTGAGCGAGGTTGACGTTGTGTGCAACATCGACCGTAACTTTTGTACCTTCCCTGTCGCTTGCCGCATAAGTGAAATACTTACTTGGCTCGAAACTGTCGGTACTTGCCTCCAAAGTTATATCGAAATCTTTTGAATATGTCGTATTGTTATAGACGATAGTCATCTTAGGAGCAGTTTTGTCGATTGTGAATGTTACAACTTGTCTGTTTCCGGCCATATCTATGGCTGTGACAGTATAAGTTCCATCCTCCTCGAACGTTCTCGTTCCATCGATTACATCGTTTTCATCTGTACCTACATAAGCTTTTGCTATTCGAGTTTCTTCATCGCTTACACTTACTTTGACGTTGCTCGAATATAAGGTTGTATCTGTAGCAGATACTGTACCTTCGAGTACGATATTTGGTTCGCTTGTATCGATTGTGAATGTCTTTGTAGAGACGCGTCCTTCTACTATATCGGTAGCAGTTATTACATGCTCACCTGGTGTAGAGATAGTCGCACCGTTTGCAATTTCGACACCATTATCGAATACTTTTCTTAGGTTCGTATCGCGAACATTTACTTCGACACTGTTCTTGGTGTACGCATTGTCATCTAATTTCTTACCGTTTTCGACTGCTTCTGTAAATTCGATTACAGGTGCGGAAGAATCGATAATTATTGATGTATTGAGATACTCTTTTCCACTAGGAGTTGTGATTACGATCGTATGTGATCCATCTGTCAAATCGATAGTGTTATCTTCTACGATGTTTCCATCGACTTTGAGAGTTCCCTTATCGATAGTGACGGTGAGTTCAGAATCGTAAATAGTCTTGCCTGTTTCGATACCTGACACTTGAATGCCACCTCTATCGATTGTGAATGATTTGACCACTTCGTCATTTGCCATATCTTTGGCTTTTATTGTATAACTTCCTTCATTTGTAAATGTTATATGAGCAACTCCATTGGTGATTTCTACTGAAGTAGGTTCTGAAGTGACACCGTTTATAGTCGATGTCCAAGATACATTTGTCAAGTTGGCATCGCTTACTGTTACATCGATACTTTCCTCATCGTACTCATTGTCATCTATGATGCCATCGATTACAGGTGAATTTGTATCCAAGTAGACAGTCTCGACGACGACGTCTCTTCCTGACATATCTTCTGCATAGAATACGTACTTACCATCGAGAGGTAATACCATAGAGGCCTTGCCATCTTCGCCGATAGTGATAGTTTGTTTTTCACCGTCGTTGAATGTATAAGATGCTGATTTGAGAGCCTTAGTGTCGCTCAATGTGACAGTTACAGTTCCCTTATAGATGTTAGAATTGTCTTCGATGGCTTCTCCATCGACATCGATTTTTGGAGTATCCAAATCGATATCGAACTCTACAGTTTTCTCGTTTCCGAGTTCATCGCTTACTGTTACTACATAATGACCTTCGCCGAGAAGCTCACCGACTGCAGCACCACTGACTGTGATATCTTCGACTTCTGATACAGTATCGCTTACTTCGATAGAAACATCTTGTAAGAAGTATCCGTTTTCAGGAACATCGACTTCATTACCAGCTGCATCCTTGAATGTTACATCCGGTGGAGTCGTATCGAGTTTGACTTCTTTCTCATTAGGATTTCCTACTGCATCTGTGAGTACCAACTTGTGAACTCCGTCTCCTATAATTGTAACGGTAGTCTCAGCTTTGACATTCTCGAGAATGACTGTTCCGTTATCCGTCAAAGTTCCCTCTGTTACGGTTACGGTTGCCGTCTTAGAATATCCCTTAGAACTCAAAGTTTCTGGAGTAGTGACGACGACCATATTAGGAGTTACTTTATCGATTCCAACTACACTGTACTGGATAGCTTCTGTTACGTTTCCGGCCTCATCTGTTATAGATAAAGTTCCCTTTACGTCTTCCGATACCTTGATAGTGTAGATGAATTCTGTACCTTCCTGCTCGTACTCTTCTAGATTCCAAGTATAAGTATTCTTAGTACCGACGATTGAACTGATAGCTTTCAACTTCTCTGAAGCTGTAAGTTTGATATATACATCGGTATTAGTTCCGTCGTTTCCATAAGGATTTTTGGTCTCGTTACCATCTTTATCTGCTTTGAAATTAGCAGTCGATCCGTTAGCCGGAGTCTTATCTATTCCGTTAACATCGTACTTGATAGTAGCCTCATTGCCTGCAGCATCGGTTACAGTCAATGTACCATCACAATCGCTAGATACTTGTACCATATACGTATTGTCGTATTTGCTCGTTGCGCGAACTTCTACTTCGCCACCGACATGTCCAAACCAATCATGGACTGAATTCGTGTCGGTTATTGTACTCAACAATTCGTTGCTTGAAAGAATCATCACGACATCCTTGTTTGTCTTACCATCGATGTTGTTGTAATCTTCTCTTCCGACGATTACTCCGTTTTCTATTCTACCCGTCACATAGACCATGTCTAATGATGGAGCAGTTACATCCACTGTGATACCGGACTTAGTTACAGATACGTTGTTGTTTTCATCGATGAACTGTTTAGGTCCTACAGGGGAAATAGTATAATTTATCTCTCCTTCGTACTTCTCATCGTCTGTGACGACTATAGAAGCTTCGAAGATATAGATTGTTTCACCCTTATCGTTTACTCTCGTACCGATTTTTGCTATATTACTAAACTGTTTATTGATAGTAATTGTAGATACCAATGACTCTGTCTCGCTAGGTACTAATACCAAGTCGACTTTACTTTCGAAAGTCACTGTCACAGTATCGCCAGCTTTAGCATATTTCGCATTCTTGTTGCTCGTCTCGATACTATGGCTGATTATTCTAGGTATTCTTACCAATTGATTGGCCTCGGCATTTACTGCTTCCATTTTTTGCTTGAAGTCGCTTACGAACTTGGTTGGATCATCTGCTACTTCTCTAGCTGCATCTATTGCTGCCTTGCGAGCTGCATAAGATTCTTCAGTAAATTCGGCCTTCTCTTCTGGAGTCATGTTGTTGAATGCAGTTTCGAGTTCTACGAAATCTTCGTATTCCTCTGTGCTTTGAATGCTCTTCTTCTCGAGTTTTGCAATAGCCTCTTTGACAGCAGCATCGTATTCGCCCTTGAGCACTTTATCCTCAGGATCACATAATCTTTCAGATAACGCATCGAGTGCATCGGTAAATGCTTTGTAATTGTTGTAGTTCTCTTCGGCATATTGTTTTTTAATCTCGGCGGTCGTATCGACTACATTGATTTCGGCCGATTCGACTATTTTCAACGCATCTTCGAGTTCTTTGACGATTGCATTCAATGAACTTTGCAATGCGATTTGAGTAGTATCCGTATTTGCCAACTCTTGTGCCTTAGCTAATGCCTCAGCAAATCCAGGAACTGTCGTATCGTAGTTATCGCCTGCGCTTGCAGGTACTCTCGCTGCTGCACTCTCGAACTTAGACGAATCCGTTTCTTCTTCTACGAGTGCAGGTATCTTGGCAATTTCTCCAGCTACGTATGCTTGAGTGATAACTTCTCCTCCAGCTGCTACATCACTTTCGATTTTCGCAATTGCATCTTTCTGAGCCTGAACGGACTCTTCGGTGTAATCGTGAATGTTTTTCTTGAGAGCTGTCAGGAACTCTACATCTTTTCCGTCTTTCTCCAAGTCTTCTAAATTCTTCTTATAAGAATCTAATCCTGAAAGATCTATTATTCTTATCTCGATAGATTTGCTCTCTGCAGCATGACCTGCATGGTCTGTTGCAGTGTAAGTTATCGTACGAACACCGTCCACTTCACTTACACTTGGTGGTTCATCCAAAGCAACGTTCTTATCTACAGTATCACTTACTGATACTATAGGCATCTTGTCATCGATATCTTTTTCATCGGTTACGATGATCAAAGTATTTCCTTCGATGCTTATCACTGGTCGTTCTTTATCGATTGTGAATTCAGCTTCTACGGCATCATGTACTCCGTCTGAAACTGTGATGACGTAGTTTCCTTCTGCTTCGAATGAAACCGTCAACTTACCGTTTTCGAAATTCGTCATGTCGATATTCTGTGCTGTACCATCGTTTAATGTATAAGTGGCACTGAGAATTTCTGTATCGGCTATAGTTACATCGACTGTATCCTTGAACAAAGTCTCGTTGACCTTATCGCCTTCTACTCTAGCATTGACAGTGATAGTTGGTGCACTCTTGTCGATGCCACTTACTGCATAAGGTATGTTCTTCGTTACATTTCCAGCCTCGTCGGTAATTTCCAACTTACCGTTTGTATTGCTCTCTACCTTGAGTGTATAGACATAGTTTGTACCGTCTGGTTTATAAGAAGTGACATCCCAAGTATGTACTACGTTGCCTTCGGC
>CAZKKM010000050.1:0-12723 GCA_964553435.1 uncultured Muribaculaceae bacterium
GATTGATTTACATCGTCGAGCTTATTATTGGTTTGTATAGAATCATAAGATGATTGAATAGTTGGCAATTGATTACCAGGCAGAACAGAAACTTGAATAGTAAAATAATACTGCCCAGATCTAGGTATATTTATGATTGGTGTGACAGAAGTATTAGGATAAGGACCATAATATGCTGACGTAGATTTATATCCTACAGGAAAAGTATCAGGCCAAAAGAAGCCATCGTAATCATTATAATAAGAATAATCGTTAAATATAGTTCCATGCGACTTAGATGAGGTGATTGACACACCTGAATAATTTGCACTTAACTGATTATAGCCTTGAATTGTAGATATAAAGGTACAATCGCTAGAAGGACATTTTGCAAAATCTGACTCATCACTAGCAAGATAATACAAATAGAAGGAAGAATTTGAATCACAAGTAGCTTGTGCCCATAATACACCTCTTTTAAGATCATAAAAACCGGAATCGATACCAGAACAAGAGCCTTTTGTAACAGTAGAACTAACAACATATGCATATACGTTATCAATAGCTATGAAAGCTGCACATGCGAGAGCAATTATGAGTATGTAACGAAAGTATTTCATTGTAACCTCCTAAAAAGACGAAGGAAGAGTTTTATAGGTATAAGAAAGCAGAATATACACAGAATAAGAAAAATCACCAATATGCGGTCGAAATCGACCCTATAATAGACGTTTGTAGTAAAATTCTCGTGAGGTTGACAATTAACTGAATAGTTATAATTACCGAATGACTGCTCTCCCACTCTCGTGATGTAATCCTTATCTACGAAATAATCAATATATCCGACAACCGAATTGGAGTATGGAATATGATTATATACACGAATATAACCATTATTAAGATTATCAACAACAACACAATTCGATTGTTCGAGCTTGGGCAAATAAGTCATTTACATCACCTCTTCCCAAACAATAGGCTTCCAGTGAAGTCAAATAATACATAAAGGCCAAAGAAAGCAGGCATAAAACCGACTAATTGAACCATAAATTGTACAGCGACATCAAACATATCGCACCTACCTTTCTACTAAAAAAGTGGCATTAAAGCCACGATTAGACTGATACTTTACCGCGACCAGAACCTCGAACAAGTCTACGCAAGAACGTAAGACCCAAAGCAACCGGAACTATGATTCCAAGATATGGAACACAGTCAGCGATTACACCGAAGAACTTATCAGCAGTTAAAGTAGTCGTCATTGCAGTAATTACAGAACCCATACTTCCAGCAGCCGCAGTTTCGCCAGCTAAATAAGCTATACCCACGGTGCTACCTCCTCTCTAATCTTTTTCATAATTTTATTAAAAAATCGATGAAACGATTTTTTAAACGTGTTTTAAGACTAGGACGTCGACCTCGATACTCTTTAAGTAACCAAGAGTCGACATCTTCTACGTCAACTAACCCACCATCGCGTATTATAAGTATCTTGACTACGGTATGATCAAATTGATTGGTATATCCTACCCTATATCCGTTCAGTATACGTTTATAATACTTTAAATAGTAGTTTCGATTAGTTGGATTGTAGTAAAGTAATAACATTGTCCTTGTACTTAATATTCTCTAGCCTACTAGAATACTTTGTAGGATCCTTGAAGTCTTGACGACTAACAAAGTGTCCAATAACACCTTTCAGGATAAGGTCGTTTTTAATGACTTCGTCGAAGACATCGACTCCGTCATAGAACTGAACTACTGGTGTGCAGCCGACGAATTTATCGTTGCAACCGCACAGTTTTGAGTCAGTAAGCAGTAAGTCGAGTTTTACCATCGGCTTATTAGTCTTTTTAGATGTAAACTTCATCACTGACGTGATGACTATTTGTGTATCATAATCGTTCATTATTTATCACACTCCTCGTGGTCAGTTTCTCTAAAATCAATATAAATTTGAGTTTGGTCTAACCTATCAATAACAGAAACCAATAAAAATATAATATCTTTGTTTTTTTCGTATCCATCAGCAATCAAAGCATGAATAATATCGGTATATTTATCAATATCTGCTAAAACCTTTCTAAATAATTCGATTTCTTTCATTTTTCCATTTCCTTTCTCGGCTCGTTGGCCGGCCTACCTTTGTAGGACTTTTAGATTTGTACACATTATACTTGATTTGTATACATACATAGTATAACATACACAAGTGTACATTTCAAGTATTTTGTAAACATTTTATAATATTTGTATCAAGGAGAAAAATTATGGAAACAACTACAATAACATTCAGAACAACTGAAGATATAAAAAAAATATTAGATAACATGGCATTAGATGAAAACAGAACGTTATCAAATCTAATAGAAACAATAATTATAAAATACTTAGAGCAACAAAAAAAAGAGTCTAAAGAAAAGGCTCCTCAATCGAATTAATCATTATGTTATCGTCAATACTCGAAGTTTTTATTATGTTAACTTCTATATTTTTGAATTATTTGAAATATTTTTTATCTTCTTTGACGATAAAACTAAATGAGAAAGGTTTTGATAACTATGATAGATTACTCTCGAATCAATGACCCAGAATATTTTAAAAATGTTCTTACCGAAATAAATGAAATAACCGACCGAAAAGCTACAGAAAATCTTCTAAAGGTCTTGTCAGCACAAATAGCCAATAAAAATGTCAATCCTATTGAAGCTAATATGCTTTTGAGTGCTCTTTCTAATCGCAATAAAGTTCTCTCAAATAAAAAGCAACCTAGAAATGATGCCGATTATGATACGGCGAACAGTGGAGGGACAACCAACGAATGGCAGGAGATGACGAACACTCAAGAAAAAAAACTATCCCTCTCCCCCACTTCGGTTTCCAATCGTTCGGGAAGCATATCTCTCATCCTAATCATTGCCGGTGTAGCAATCACTTCTGTCATGTATACACTTCTGTGGATCGCATCTGTCGCCAAATAAAAGATTATTAGAGCATTATAATATAATTAAACTCAATACTACGATTATGACTCCACTTATAAAGCCTATGTATAGAGGTTTCTTTTTATTGTAAGAAAGTGCCTCCGGCAACATTTTTTCGATCGACAAAGTCACCATTATGCCGGCGACCAATATGAGAAACATACTGACCATCGCATCGGTGATGAAATTCTTGAAAATGAGAAAAGCCAGTAATGCTCCAAATGGTTCGGCAAGCGCCGATAAAAAAGTACATTTCAGGGCCTTTTTGACACTACCGGTAGAATAATAAATGGGCACGGCAATGCTGATACCCTCCGGAATGTTGTGTAATGCAATAGCCAAACATAACGAAACCCCTAAACTGAAATCTTGATAGGTACTCATGAATGTCAAAATTCCTTCCGGTAAATTGTGCAATACCAGAGCAATAAAGCTCAATATTCCGAGCTTATAGAGATTTCCCTTCTCTTTTTCTTTCTCTCTTTCTAAAAATTTGTTTATAATTCCGATTGCCACTATTCCAATTCCAAAAAAGATACCAAACTTGCAAACTCCCGTCAATATGTCGGCACCGAGATAAGGAAGAGAACTGGGAATTAAATCGAAAATGCTTACCGTCAACATCACACTCGCAGACAAACTGATCGAAAATGCGATAAATTCATCTTTTTTCTTAGCTGGAATGAAAATTCCGAGACAACCGAGCATCGTCGATAAACCTGCCAATGATGCCAATATAAAGGGCCATAACAATTCCATAACTCTTCCCCCACCCTTTCTTTATAATGATATGTAAACAGACTATAAAATATCATAATAACCACTTATTACCATGAATTTACTCGAAAAGTTCGGACACAATAATAGTGGGAGGTTAATTATGAATAAGAATGGTAACAGTGCACGTTCAAATGCACACTGCTCTAATTCAGCTAGAAACTCAGCCAGAAACTCAAATAATGCTAGAAATTCAAGCAATGCCAGAAATACGAGCAATGCCCGCAATTCTGCTAGAGCAAACAACAATTCGAACAATAACTAAAAAGGGACGATTATTTTCCCTTTTTTTGTCATATATATATCTAATTATCTCGTGGATTGAACTCGTCGTAGTCGCGTTTTAAAGTCTCGTTGGCCACGTGAGTGTATATCTCAGTCGTACCCAAATCGGCATGACCCAAAAGTTCCTGAATGAATCTGATGTCCGCTCCGTTTTGCAACAGATGAGTAGCAAAAGAATGCCTCAAAGTGTGAGGACTTATACTCTTTTTTAAATCGATTTGTTCTGCCCTACTCTTTATCATCTTGAATACTGCTTGTCTCGTCAAACCTCGACCATGATTGTTCAAGAACAATGCATCGGTTGCTACACCCTTGAGCATTTTAGGACGCACTTCCTTGATATACTTTTCCAAATATTCGGTTGCTACATCGTTCAAAGGAACTATTCTCTCCTTCGAACCCTTTCCCATAACTTTGACCAAAGATTCTTCTAAGATAATATTTTCCAACTTTAAAGACGTCAGTTCACTTATTCTGAGTCCAGTACTATATAATATCTCTAGGATGCACCGATTACGATAACTGTAATTGTCTTTTGGCTCAAAATCCAATAATTTATCTACTTCATCGATCGTCAATACATCGGGCAAATATCTCCCTATTTTTGGCCCATCTATACCGTCGAGAGGATTATTTTTGACATATTTTTTTTTGACCATAAAATCGTAAAACATCCTGAGTGATGAAAGTTTTCTTGCCAAAGTCTTCTCTTTGAGCGAACATAACTTCTTTATATATTGCTGAACGTCTTTTGCTAAAACCTTTTCCAAAGCATCCGAATTTAAATGATCTCTAAATTGTAGAAGATCGTTTTGATATGACACTATAGTATTGACCGAATAATTTTTAACATATTTTAGATCTACCAAAAATTCATCTATGAAATGCACTGCCTATCACCTTATACACTGATTATAACATTTAACCTAGTCAATTGCCAGTTTTTGTTTTATAATATTGATTATGCACTAAGATGGAAAGGACGTAAAAATATGGAACTGATAGCTAACACTATGCGACCAAAGAAACTGTCCGAAATAATAGGACAAGAAGCTCTTACCGGACCAAATGGACTACTCACCAACCTCGTCAAAAACAAGCGATTATTTTCGATGATTCTTTGGGGCAAACCAGGGACAGGTAAAACTTCGATCGCCAATGCACTCGTATCAGAACTGGATCTTCCTTACAGGATGCTCAATGCCACTATCAACAACAAAACTGATTTCGATATTGTCATTGAAGAAGCGAAGATGAACGGCGAGATGATACTTATCATGGACGAAATTCATCGTCTCAATAAGGACAAACAGGATCTTCTCTTACCTTATATCGAAAGTGGCCTCATCATATTGATTGGCCTCACCACCTCGAACCCGTATTATTCGATTAATCCGGCCATCCGCAGCCGTGTTCAAATTTTCGAACTATCCGATCTTTCTGATGAAGCCATCATAAAAGGGCTCAAAAAGGCCATTAAAAAACTCGACGATGCTCATATATCGGCCGAGTGCTTATCGTATATCGCCCATATCTCTAACGGCGATTTTAGAAGTGCACTCAATACACTTGAAATGGCTTACTACATCAGCTCAGATAAAAAGATAACACTCGATATTCTCAAAAACATATCTGATAAACCCGTCCTCTACACAGATAAAAACGGAAACGGCCATTATGAGCTTCTCAGTGCCTTTCAGAAATCGATTCGTGGCAGTGACGTCAATGCGGCCATCTATTATCTCGCTATGCTCATAGAAATCGGCGATTTGGATAGTATTTTCCGGAGAATGACCGTGATTGCCTACGAAGATATTGGTCTTGCCAATCCCGGCATAGGGCCAAAAGTTCATGCTGCCATAGAAGCCGTAAAGATGGTCGGAATCGACGAAGGCAGAATTCCATTATCTGTCGTCGTCTGTGAAATGGCACTCTCTCCGAAGAGTAACTCGGCTTACTTAGCTATCGACAGTGCACTTGCCGACATTCGCTCGGGCAACATAGGAAACATTCCGGACGTAATAAAAGGGCACTCTTCTAAATATCGGTATCCACATAATTATCCTCCCAACTATTGGGTCGATCAAACGTACTTACCTATCGAGTTGAAGGATAGAATATATTATAAACCCAAAAACAATGCCTACGAACGCAATCTAGCAAAAGGCGATCGGGAAAGAAGGAATGTCAAATGAAAGTTTCGATTTTAGGCTCGGGAGTATATGCGAAATCTATTTCTACCCTACTTCGGGAATCTAATTGTGAAATCGTAATGTGGACCGAAAAGAGCGATGTACATGATGTAATCGTAAAAAAAGGTATCGAAGTGACCAATTCATTTATCGATGTGACGAATAAAGTTGATATGATATTCATCTTGACAGGAAGCAAATTCGTTCGCTCCGTGCTGGAAGGTATTGCTAAGACTGTCTCACACTCGACACTCATCATCCTCGGTTCCAAAGGAATCCTAAAAGATGGTACCCTCATGAGCAGCCTCGTCGAAGAAATTTTGCCCGATAACCCATATGCCATCCTCTCAGGACCGACCTTCGCCGAAGATATAGAATCCTTGAATCCTGTCGGTTTTACTGTCGCAACGGCCAAAGAAAAAGACTTCTTGATGCTCAAAAAATGCTTTCCAAAAGCTCGATTGGAATATTCAAAAGATATAGTTGCCATCGAAATGTGCGGAACTCTCAAAAATGCTTATGCCATCGGTAGCGGAATTATAAAAGCTAGCGGATATGGTCCTTCTACGACCTGTCTTTATATAACTCGCGTACTAGAAGAAATGAGAACTATTTTCGAGGCATCCAAATTATCTTCTGCAGCTATCACTTCCCTTGCCGGCATAGGAGATTTGGTTCTTTCATGCACGAATCCAACTAGCAGAAACTACACTTTAGGAACTATGTTAGTCAATAGAACGAAAAAAGAAGTTTCAATCTATTTGGAATCGACAACTGTAGAAGGTTACGAAAATTTGAAAGCATACATTGATCTCTTCACTCAAAAGGTAATATCAACTCCCATTCTCTCCTGCGTCCACGACATAGTGATAGGTAGCAAGTTGCCAGAAAATCTAATAAATGTACTTTTAGGCAATTGATT
Organism: uncultured Muribaculaceae bacterium; assembly: GCA_964553435.1. Lineage (GTDB taxonomy): Bacteria > Bacillota_I > Bacilli_A > RF39 > UBA660 > RUG11867. The sequence continues at coordinate 7,140 of CAZKKM010000050.1, forward strand.
TTGCCCTTTTATTTTGAAATAAAACATAGTATAACAGTTCTATAGTAAGGAGAATATCAATGAAAGTCGATTTTAGACAAATGAATTCATATCAGTCAAAATTTTCGAAGATGGTCTCATCGTATTAAATAATACCAAAGTCAGCGAAGATACTCTATTCACTGACATCGAACATGTTACAAATTATTACGAGCAAAAGCTTTCTGCTGCCTTTAATTATCTGTTCAGCCTGGGAGCACCTGTTCCAAAAGAACTAGCCAACATCGAAACAGTTTACCCGTATTTTATCGTCTGCGATAAAGCTACAAAAGAAGACATATCTACTCTTCTTTCGAGAACCGAAAAACAAAAATATTTTGAATTTAATAACCCCAATTACGATGTAATTAGGGGAGATAAATACTATTTCATCAACAGCAAAAAGAAAAATTCCAATATCGAAAGATATATCGAAGAACAAATATTCATAAGAGAATTCAAAGGTCAACTGCATCGGTATCTCAACATGCACCGTATAATTTGGGAAAAGATAGATGAGGTTAAAGAAAATACGAATGTTCGCGGATCCGATATTGTCAAATTTACTTCTAAATTGGAAGGATATGCTAAAACTATCAATCTCATCGATGGACGCATCAATCAGATGAGTACCTATATCTCTACGCGTGAAAAGATAGCCAAGAGCGACTCGGATTTAGCAGAATTTCTGGCCATCTCTGGATATAGATACGAAACACTTCGTGATACCCTAGATTACATCAAATCACTTTGGGGAATGACAAAAAATTATGTATCCAGTGCCCAAAAACTGTTTGAAGGTTTAAAGCAAGACGTAACTTCTAAGTCGGTCGATAGTTTGACGATAGTTACTTCTATGAGTGCAGGCGCAGGTATCATCGGTCTATTGACCGAAACTGCTCCGGAATTTACGATATTTGGAATCGTCTATTTCTTCATTCTTGCCCTTCTCGGTTGGTCTTCTACCAAGATACTGACAGGTATCTCCAAAAAACGAAAATACGAAATCTCCGATGTCGAATATGAAAGAGATATAAAATAAAGAAAGTATAGCATCTAGTCTATACTTTCTTCATTTGAGGTACTCGTAGTCGTATCTTCTATTAAATAGTCTTCGTTGACACTGTTGTCTATTTCGGCAAATACTTCTTGAGGAACCTCATCATCGACTATTTCCTGATAGTCGTCGTAATTATCTTCGACATTGACTCTAATTTTTGTATCTCCCACTATTTCTATGCCCATCTCCTTGCGGACATCGAATACTATATTATCTCCCTCAACTGCCACATTGATGACATTTGGATCGGACAGAGAACTTACGATGACTTCCGAATTGTTCGTGAGCTTGTTATTTCCGACAGAAGGAACGTTCATCTTATCACTGTAATTGTATGTTCCGGTAGCTACACCTGTTTTCGAATCGTTATCATAAGAATACCACACATTGACATCGAAACTGCCGTTGACGTAAGTATCCTTACCATTCATCACTCCGTTGAATTTGTTGTTAATAATCCAGCAACCCAAGACGGTATTCGGTTTTTCGGCCGGCTTGAGAGTGTACTTGTTAGTCGTCGCCTTTTTTCCTTTTCCGACGACGGCTTTAGTCACGATTTCTTTAAAATATGCCACTTTAAAAACCTCCCTATTCTAAAATATGCCACTATCCAGTCAATTGTACCAAAAAAAGACGAGATACTCGCCCCTATCGTTTAACATGCATCTCCGTATATACCATCTGCTCTATAAACTTTCTCAGTCGTATATTCCATTTTATTATCCTTGATCGTATATACTCTCTCTTCTATATTGCCGAAGTTACCGACATCATCGACGAGGATATTGTGATATAGATAATAAATCTTATCGTCCTCTATCTTTAAAGATGTATAATTCCTTCGCAAATTGTTGTACTTGAACTGGTTTTGATACCAGATGTTATCATTGGATAATAATCCGACTGTCCCAGGATGTATCATCATGACTTGCTTGCCATAAAAACAATGTGAAACATCCTCAAAAATATTGTTGATGACCTCTAAATTGTCGTTCAATATGTAAAGGTAATTGTTCGTCGGTACATTTGAAAAATCGTAATAATGTGTCGCCATGGCGATGTAATCTTTGCCATCGGTTCCCCTTATGACTCTGAAATAATCGCCGTTCATCTCTTTGTCTATTTTCCCTGTATCGAACATCGCCGCCTTCTGACTGGAAGAATTGCTCTTCGCTTTATGTGAAAACAACTTTATGTTGTTGTATATGCCTTCGACTATTTCCAGCCTCTTATATCCATTCGGATCGTTTTCCAACTCTTCTACTCTATAAGTATAAAGGACGTCCAAATCGAGAACTTTATCATTGATGTAAGCCTTGTACTTTTGTGTTATGATTGTCCCATCTTGTTTGGAATTTAAAAACTTGACTTCACCCTTCTCTCGAGGTTTTTCTTCTTGCCCGGGAGTTTTGATGTCCACTTTATCCTTCATGAAAAAATAAGCTCCGGCCGTCACTATAACAGCCAAAATCGCTATGATAAAAATTTTCCCCGATAATCCTTTTCGTCTCATATCAAAATCTATCCTTTTCTATCTAAAATTCTATCATAAACATATCTTTCATTCACTCAAATATCGCGTTCTCTAAGTAAAGTTTACACTTGCCAAGAGCCCACTTTGGATGATATCATATTTACAAGGAGAGTGAAAAAAATGGATGTATTTTGTAAAATAATCGAAGGAGAACTTCCGGCTCATGTCGTCTACGAAGATGAACACGTACTTTCTATCATGGATGCTTCGCCTTTCATGCCAGGACATGTACTCATAATACCCAAACACCACTATACGACAATCTTGGATATGGATGACGATATCATCGTTAAGATACACGAGACTGCAAAAATGCTCATCGCCAAGATGGAAGAACGTTACCCGGACATCACCAGTGTGAAAATCGTCGTCAATTACGGCGAAGAACAGAAAGTCAAGCATTATCATATGCACCTTATTCCTATATATGAGGGCAAAAAGAAGCCCAAAACGACACAAGAAGAATATTGTGAGCTTTTAAAAAAGTAACCGAGCAGTTACTTTTTTTCTATTCGATCACATTCTTGAGAAAATCTTTACTTTTTAAATACAATCCCGTAAATCTGTCGTAATAATCGGTCAAAATCTTGTTGATATTTTGAACCACCTCATCACTTATCTTGAGCTCACTCACCGATCCTATATCGACGTAATAATAAAGTCTGAACATCTTGATAGTCTTCTCCGAATAAATTATCTCGTTTGTACGACACTCGGAGCATATGTATCCTCCTTCATCACCACTTATGGTGACTATATTAGTTTTATTGCCACACTTTATACATTTATTCAAATCGATGCCGACTCCCAGATAATCTAGCATTTTGAGTTCCAATATGTTCGTCATCACCATAGGATTCAAACCATCTTCTATCTTGAGTATAGTCGCCTTCAAAATGTTGTATATTTCCGCATCATCATTTTGCTTGGCCGTTTGGTATGCAAGCTCGACGATATAAGTCAAATAACCTATCTTTATGATATCCGACTTGATATTCCGAAGAGGATTCGAGATATCGGCACTCACCAAAGTAGAAAGTTTATCTTTATGATAATATACGTTAAAAGTGCCCAAAGTGAACTTTTCTGTCGCCACTCTGAGCGGACTTTTGATTCGTTTGGCACCCTTAGCCATGATTCCGACTATACCGGCATCTTTCGTCAAAATATTTATTATTTTACTCGATTCGCTGTAAGGTGTTTCCGAAACGACGATACCCTCGAACTCCCTGATCATAATACTACCCTTCTTTTCGTGCAATTTTTTTGTATTCCAAATAATCTTGAATTTTTCCAGAATTCTTGAACTTCTCCCAAGCTTCTTTCTTTGTCATTACATTTACCCCATTTCTACACTTATGATGGTGTAAAATGTATCATATTATTCATTCGTCTTGAGAAAAACCCAAATCTTTGAGTAACATCTCCCTATCTCGCCACTTGGAAACTGTCTTGCAATAGAGTTCCAAGTAAACTTTCTTGTCGAACATACTTTCGATATCGACTCGTGCCTGTGTGCCTATTTCTTTGAGCATGGCCCCACCCTTGCCGATGATGATTTTTTTTAAAGAATCGCGATCGACGATGATATCGACATATACTTCTACCAAATCTTTTTTAACTTCATAATGTGTCATCACACAGGTGACCGAATGTGGTACTTCATCATTTGTGAGTCGCAATACTTTCTCTCTCACGAGCTCACTTATCATAAATTTGGGGTTTAAGTTGGTTATTTGATCGCTATTGTAGTAACGAATATTGTCTTTCAAATAAGTCTTGACGACTCTAATCAACTCTTCAATATTGTCGTCTTTCAATGCGCTCACAGGTACGATATCTGAAAAAGTAAAGAGATCTTTATATTCTTCGATGACTTTCACCAATTGTTCATCGCTGATTTTATCTATTTTGTTGATGACGAGTATGATTGGTACATCGGATGCTTTCAAAGTCTTCAAGATGAACTCGTCTCCCTTGCCAAACTTTTCTGAAGCATCAACCAAAAACAATATCGCATCTATATTCTTCGTCGCCGTATACGTTTCTTTGTTGAGAATCTTACCCAACTTATTCTTCGGCTTATGTATTCCCGGTGTATCTATAAAGATTATCTGTGTATCTGGTTCGTTGTATATTCCTTCGATTGTGTTTCTCGTCGTCCCAGCTACATTGCTCGTAATGGCTAATTTGGCATTGACTATCGAATTTAACAAGGTACTCTTTCCTGTATTTGGTCTACCTATGATACTTACAAAACCACTTTTCATCCTTAACACCTTGCTTTCCTAGTATAATTTTATCACAAATGCCAATTCTTGTAAATAACCGTTGGCGACGAACAGTATTACAAAAGGTGGTTAAAATGCTAACTCACAATGAAAGTATGGATGATATTATGAAGAAAATTGATTTTCTAATTAGCGGACTTGTACTTATTGCTCGTATTCCTATTAAAAAACACTCAATCCTAAGATTGGGTGCCAATCCATTATGGTAAACACTCAACACTTTGAAACAGCGAGAGTTTCCATTTTATTATATGAAGTTCCCTTCATCTACATACATTCTAGCATATAAATTCTTTTCAATTAAGAACGACAGGTACAGAAAATCGTTACTCAGCTCGATATTCGTTTCCTATAGTGCCGTCCCCGATCATCATCCTTGTATACTCAGCCGAGAGGTTTATGACTGGTGCTATAGAAGAATGTTTATTACCGATTATTACTGAAAGGGCACCTGAAGTAAGGACTCCTTCAACTGAATATTCGTTATCTTCACTAAAACCATCTGGTGTCATAGTCCACATAGAATAATCATTAGACTTGAAAAGATAATATGAATTGTTCGCTGTTCCTAACTTACCAGAACCTGCAATCACGATTTCATCTGACGTTATCAAACCCACTGGATAAGTCAACGAACCATTTCCTTTTTCTTCATCACTCACTGTAAATCTATCATTTTTT
>CAZKKM010000051.1:0-12223 GCA_964553435.1 uncultured Muribaculaceae bacterium
AAGTATCCCGATGCCGAAGAGTATATTCTCGAAAATATATCTTTCAAAGCCAAAAAAGGCGAGACTGTCGCGTTCATCGGTTCGACGGGTTCGGGTAAATCGACTTTAATAAATCTAATCCCGCGTTTCTACGATGCGACAGAAGGTCAGGTTCTCGTCGATGGGGTAGATGTCAAAGAAATGAAGCGAGAATATCTCAATGATAAATTAGGATATATTGCACAGAAAGCAGTGATGTTCAAAGGTACGATAAAGAGTAATATCATGCTCGGGAAATCCAAAAGCGGTAAACCAGATGAAAAAAAGATAAGGGATGCTATCCGTGTTGCACAAGCGAGCGATTTTGTCGATGCCAAAGAAGAGGGAATAGAGTCATCTATTGCACAAGGTGGAACGAATGTGTCGGGTGGACAAAAACAGAGATTGTCCATCGCTCGTGCCATAGCTAGAGATCCAGAAATATACATCTTCGATGATTCTTTCTCAGCTCTCGATTATAAGACCGATTTTGCTTTGCGAGAAGATCTCAAAAAATACACACGAGAGGCGACAGTTTTAATTGTCGCACAAAGAATAGGAACCATAAAAGATGCGGATAAGATAGTCGTCTTGGATGCCGGGAAATGCGTAGGGTTAGGTACCCACAAGGAGCTATTGAAAAGTTGTGAAGTGTATCGAGAAATCGCTAGTTCACAACTTACGAAGGAGGAGTTAGAGAATGCATAATCATGGACCAAACGGGAACCATAGTAAGCCTGAAAACTTTGGTTCATCGATAAAAAAACTCTTCACATATGATAGAAAATTATTTAAGTTGATGATCGTAGCTTGGGTGAGTGCCGCGATATCTTCGATTTTGACACTCGTCGGACCGGATAAATTAAAAGAAATTACGAATACGATCACGGAAGGAATACTCACCGGTATCGATATCGACGCAGTCACACGAATAGGATTCATACTGATAGTATTATACGGTGTGGGAGCAATCTTGAACTACGTCGAAGGATACGTCATGGCCCACGTTACGACGACTTTTACGAAGACGATGAGGTCGGCCTTATCTTCCAAGATAAACCGTCTGCCGCTTTCTTATTTCGACAAGACGACAGTAGGAGATACACTTTCAAGGATGACGAACGACATAGATACGATAGGTCATACGATGAACGAAAGTTTCAGCACATTGGTCGTTGCAGTGACGATGTTCGTAGGATCACTCTTCATGATGTTCAAGACGAGTCCAATAATGGCTGTCACGGCCATAGTTTCGACATTTTTGGGATTCGGAGTGATGATGTTCATCATGACAAGAAGCCAAAAATATTTTACAAAAGTTCAAGAAGAATTGGGCAACATAAACGGACATATCGAAGAGGTTTATTCGGGACATAATGTCATCAAGGCTTACAATGCGGATGCGGAGGTTAAAGCCAAATTCGAAGAAATCAATGAAGAGTTGTTCGAAAATGGTCGCAAAAGTCAATTTTTAGGAGGATTGATGCATCCGATCATGAGCTTCATAGGAAATTTCGGTTATGTGGCAGTATGTATTGTCGGAGCAATACTCACGATGAACGGAAGTATCACTTTCGGAGTAATCGTAGCATTCATGTTGTACATAAGATTTTTTACTCAGCCGCTCACTCAGTTTGCTCAAGCGATGAGCCAGTTGCAGTCGACCGCGGCGGCCAGCGAGCGTGTGTTCGAATTTTTGGAGGCCAAAGAATTGTCTTATGAATCCGATAAGAAGATTCATCTCGACAAACGAACAGTAAGAGGAGAAATCGAATTTAAAAACGTGAAGTTCGGGTATGATGCGGATAAGACTATAATCGATGGTTTCAGTGCAAAAGTGAAACCTGGCCAAAAGGTGGCCATCGTCGGTCCTACCGGAGCCGGTAAGACGACGATCGTCAATTTGCTCATGAAATTTTATGAAATAAACGATGGGGATATTTTGATAGATGGTGTTTCGATCGGCGAACTCACGAGAGAAAATGTTCACGATTTGTTCGTCATGGTTTTACAGGATACATGGTTATTCGATGGGACTGTCAGAGAAAACATTCGGTACAATGATGAATCTGTGACGAATGAGATGATAGAAGATGCTTGTCGTAAAATAGGTCTCGATCATTTTATTAGAACCCTTCCAGATGGATACGACACGATCATAGGCGATGCCGAAAGCATAAGTCAAGGTCAAAAACAGCTCATAACTATCGCCAGAAGTATGGTAGATGATTCGCCATTTCTAATATTAGATGAAGCGACGAGCTCGGTCGACACGAGAACAGAGATGGCTGTTCAAAAAGCGATGGATAAATTGACTGCGAATAGAACGAGTTTTATCATCGCTCACAGATTGTCGACGATTCGCAATGCCGATTTGATCTTAGTCATGAAGGAAGGCAATATAATAGAACAGGGAAATCACGATGAGTTATTAGCAAAAGGTGGATTCTATGCCGAATTATACAATTCTCAATTCCAGGACATGGAAGAGGAAGGAGATTAATATATGTTAGAACTTAAAAAAATAACGAAAGTTTACAAAACGGAGTCTTTCTCACAGAAAGCTCTCAACGAGGTAAGTTTGTCTTTCCGCAAGAATGAGTTCGTGTCCATTTTGGGACCTTCGGGTTCGGGCAAAACGACTTTACTCAACATTATCGGAGGATTGGATGATTATACGAGCGGAGATTTGATCATAAATGGTGTGAGTACAAAACAATACAAAGACAGAGATTGGGATACTTACAGAAATCACCGAATCGGATTTGTCTTTCAAAGTTACAATTTGATACCGCATCAATCGATTTTGTCAAATGTCGAATTAGCTCTAACTTTGTCTGGTGTTTCGAAGAGTGAGAGAAGAAAGAGAGCCATCAAAGCACTCAAGAAAGTAGGCCTTGCAGATCACATAGGGAAAAGACCTAACCAGCTTTCTGGTGGACAAATGCAGAGGGTAGCAATCGCGAGAGCTTTAGTCAACGATCCAGATATTCTATTGGCGGATGAGCCGACAGGCGCATTGGACTCGAAGACCAGTACACAAATAATGAATTTATTAAAAGAGGTCGCGAAGGACAGACTCGTCATCATGGTCACACACAACGATGAATTGGCCAAAGAGTATTCGACTCGCATCATAGAGTTGCATGACGGAGTCATCGAAGGAGATACGAATCCATATGACGGAGAAAAGGATGAAGAAAAAATTTCTCGAGATAAGAAGACTAACATGTCTTTTTGGACAGCTTTGGGACTCAGCTTTAATAACCTTTTAACAAAGAAAGGACGAACTATATTGACCGCGTTTGCCGGATCGATAGGAATAATCGGCATTGCTCTCATCTTATCATTGTCGAATGGTGTTCAAGAATACATAGACAGAGTCCAAGAAGAGACTCTCACGAGTTATCCAATTACGATAGATAGAGCATCGATCGACATGACGTCTCTCATGGGAAGTATCATCGAAAAGCAACAAAGCAAGGAAGAATACGATGAGAATAAAATATATTCGAACGATGTGATATTGGATTCTCTTTCGATCATGAGTTCGAGTATTCAATCGAATAATTTGGAAGATTTTAAAAAATATTTGGAAGAAAAGAAAAATGTCTTCGACGAACACACTTCTGTCATCAATTACGGATATAATTTAGATATTCAACTATATAATCCGAACTATAAAAACGGAGTGACACAAGTAAATCCCGACACTGTACTCGAAACCTTGGGTATGGCCGATATGGCAAGTATGTCCGGTGGCATGAGTATCATGATGGAAAATGTCTGGGATGAGCTTTTTTCCGACGACGAATTGAACGATAAAATGTACGATGTAATATCCGGTAGAATGCCCAAAAAGTACAACGAGGTCGTCTTGATGGTAGATGCAGATAATCAAATTACGGATTACGTTTTGTATGCTTTGGGACTCAAAAGTCAAAAAGAACTGAGGGAATCTTTCGATAAAGTGATGGCCGGAGAGAGTGTCTCGACCGAGCAGACCATTTACGATTTCGACGATTTAGTCGGCATGAAATTCAAGATGTTGTTGAACACGGACTACTATCAGAAAAAGGGCAATGTTTGGACTTATAAAAAAGACGATGAAAAATATATCACAAGTCTTTTAGATAAGGCTGAAGATATAGAAATAGTCGGTATCATCAAGCCCAGTGAGGATTCTGCGGTCACATCTCAAACGATGGGAAAAGTCTTGTATACGAAAGCTTTAGAAGAATATGTCATCGACAAGAACAACAATTCTGCTATAGTAAAAGAGCAAAAGAGCAACCCTCAAACAAACGTTCTCACAGGACTTAAATTTTCCGATAAAGAATTCAACATGAAAGATTTGAGTATAGAACAACAGAGATATTTGGCGAGTCTGTCGCAAGAGGAGATGGCAGAGGTCATAACTCGTTATAAAGAAGAAGCGAGTGCGACGTATGAAAGCACACTCGAAACTTTGGGAGCTATCGATTTGGAAAAACCGTCATCTATAAATATCTATGCGAAAAGTTTCGAAGATAAAGATGTCATAAAAGACCTCATAAAAGAATATAACGATAAAGAGGAAGCAGCTGGAAGAGATGAGAACGTAATCAATTATAGCGATTTGGTCGGCATGCTCATGAGCAGTGTCACAGATATCATCAACATCATCAGTTATGTGCTCATAGCTTTCGTTTCTATTTCATTGATCGTATCATCTATCATGATAGGCATAATCACGTACATATCTGTTTTAGAAAGAACAAAGGAAATCGGAATATTGAGAGCAATAGGTGCTTCTAAAAAAGATGTATCTCGCGTCTTCAATGCAGAAACTTTGATAGTAGGTTTGTTTTCCGGAGTATTAGGTATCGGAATCACTTTACTTCTTTGCATACCAGCGAATGTGATAATCGAAGGATTGACAGAAGTTAAAAATCTTTGTGTCTTACCATTTGCAGGTGGTGTAAGCCTCATTGCGATAAGTGTCATTCTCACAGTCATCGCAGGATTGATACCGGCCAACTTTGCTTCAAAGAAAGATCCAGTCGAATCATTGAGAAGTGAGTAAAAAGCAAATTAAATAGAGTATCCCATCAAAAACAGATGGGAACTTTTTTAAAATACTTTATTTTTTTCTGTTTTTCTAATATAATATTTTTAGAAAAAAGAAGGAGAAGTGAAGAATTATGGAAAAAGCAGAGCAGAATGGCAATTATGCCGTCGCGGTTTTAGGTGCGGTCGTGGGAGGAATAATCGGCACTTTGCCGTGGGTATTGTGTTACGTATATGCCGACATGATGTATTCGATACTTTCCGTGTTGATACCTATCTGTGCATTCAAAGGATTCCAAATATGCAAAGGTAAAGTAGATAGAAAATTGTTGATAATCTTGGGGCTCATATCTTTTGCGATGATCACATTGGCAACTTTGGTGGTAATTCCTCATCTTTTGCTCATCCAACAATACGGAAAGACGAGTGTGGAGATGTTCAATGCTCTGTATGGAATGTCTCAATTTAAGGAAGCAATCGTACACGATTACATTTTCTCTTTGTTGTTTACCATCTTGGGTGCTGGATCTATAATAGCCAATATGAAGAAAAGCATGGACAATGGAGATGAAAAAATCACATGGACAAATTCTGTAAACGCACCACATGAAGATGAAATCAACGAAGTGAAGAGTGTCTTCAAGAGCAAGCAAGCGATGAGCAAAGAACATACGATATCGAAAGCAGAACTCATGAGCGAACTAAAAGATAGAGATGATGTTTTGAAGTTTTTGATGGCAAGAGGCATAGTCGTTCGCAAGAAAGATCAATATTACTACAGAGAAGAAGTAGAAGCGAATCCTGGCAAGAGAATGCTCAAAATTTTTGCTATCACTTTCGGTATCACTATTTTAGTGGTCGCCTTGATAGTCATATTGATTGCAGCTTTGGTGTAAGAGCTAAATAAGTGAAAGTTTTCTGAACTTTCGCTTTTTTATACATTGACTTTCGGAGTTATGTGTAAAGAAAAATAGATAAGATGTGCAAGATCGTCACATCTCGAGTGACATCACCACCGATAATACAAAGATGACGACAAAAATTCAGAAATATGATATAATTGCAAGTAGGAACATGGTGAATAATGATGAAAAAAGAGACAATCAAAGATATCATGGGATATGTGGTCATAATCTTGGCGGTGGTTTTGATAAGAACGTTCGTCGCGACACCGGTAAGAGTCAACGGATTATCGATGTATCCCACTTTGGATAATGGAAATTTTATGATACTCAAGAAGTATGCACGAAACGATATAAACAGGTTCGATATTGTCGTCATTCGAAGAGGAAAAGAGAAACTCATTAAGAGAGTCATCGGGTTACCTATGGAAGATGTCGAATATCGGGATAATACTCTTTTCATAAATAACGAACTATTTCCCGATGATTATGGAGATGGCAATACACACGATTTCGTCGATTATTGTGCCAAGGACGAATATTACGTTTTAGGAGACAACAGAGAAGATTCGACAGACTCGCGCATATTTGGATGTATCAAAAAAGAAGATATTTTAGGAAAGACAAATTTCATCATCTTTCCGTTCGACAAGTGGGGCACGGTCGAGTGAAAAAAACTCACTATACACTCAGGCCGGCGAATGAAAATGACATCGATAAAATAATCGAATATAAGACAGCCATGGCTTTAGACTATATCGATAGTGCGTACGAAAGCGAACAGCAGCGAGTATTGGAGTTCATTCAAAGACAAGCTTCGAGACAGTTGCATAATTACGATATCGTAACAGTCGAAGGAGAAACGGCAGGTATCGTTCTAGCTTTGCGAAAAGACGACGATTCTCTCATGATAAGCGAATTATTCATCGAAGAAAAATATCGAAATCGCGGAATAGGAACGGCCATAATAAGAGACATCGTTTCGAGCGAACAAAAAGTCAATCTATGGGTGGAGAAAGACGATGTGGAAGTGTGGTCTTTATTTAGACGATTGGGATTCAAATTGAAGTCAATTAGAGGATCACGATATTATGTCGAGGCAAAGAGTCGTTATCTTTTTACAGCCACTTACTTCATACTTTTTTTGGTGATTTTTGCAGCACTTTGGGATTGGAACAAATATTATTTGTGGTTTCAAAAAAATCGAATTGTATTGAGCATAATCGGTATCACATTTTTGGGAATTAGTATATTTCTCATGATGAGAAGATGGTGTATAGATCACAAAAGAGCCCTCGGCATTTTGGTGATCACATTGTCTATGGTGGCATTTTTTCCTTTTGTTCAAGTGAAGGCATATATCGAGTATTTTCTTTATAAAAACGAGAGAAATGTCGTCGTCGAAAAGCTCAAAATTGGAGAATTGCAACCCAGTGCAAATTGGGACTTGAATTTGGATGAAGAGGAATATGATCAGGCGGTGCAAAATGGTCATGTTTACAAACTCGGCTCTAGTGGGCAAGTCGTCGCTTTTAGAATAGGAAAAAATTTGTTCGGAGGAATGGCCGATTTGGTCTATTCATCGGGCGGAGAAGAAATGATTCGCGAAAATGAGGGACCACAAAGAGTTTTGAGTATAAGCAAAGTTTTTGACGACTGGTATTGCGTAGAAATAGAAAATGGTTTTTAAAGAAAGAAGATGAAATGGAATGAAATTGTATTTAGTTAGACATGGCGAAGTTTTACATAATGTATTGAAACAATACAACACTGCGGATGAAGATTTGACGGAAAAAGGTGTCGAACAAGCCAAGAAATTGAGAGAAGTATTGAACGGACAAAAGTTCGATGCTGTCTATTCTTCTCCTTTGATAAGAGCATTGCATACTGCCGAAATAATAGTCGGCAGAGAGGAAGATATCGTTTGTGATGAACGACTCGCGAGAACGCGATGCGGGAAGTTTGTCGGGTACTAGTTTAGACGAGTCCAATCGAGAGGAGTATTGGAATTACAATTCCAATTTAGTACAGGGAACATCGGAGAATATAAAAGACTTCTTTGCGAGAGTAAAAGAGTTTATCGATGAGTTAAAGAAGAAGGGATATCACAAAGTATTGATAGTGGCTCACAGCGGCGTTTCCAAAGCATTTCGCTTTTACTTCGAAGGAGAAGAAGACGGGATGTTCTTAAATAAAGGGCTCGGCAATTGCGAAGTACGAGAATACGAATTATAATCGAGAAGAGGTATGTGATGGATAAAAAAGAAATATTGTACAAGGTAAGAATATTGAAGAAGATGTGGGAGAAGGGTCTATTAGGTGGTGAAGTGATGCCCGAAGATGAAAATCCTCATTTAATGCGGTCTTCTTTGGAGAACTATCTGTATTTTACTTTGCCTATGGCACTCAATTATCAGAGAAATTCTTATACTTTGTGGAAATGTGCGAACGAGATGTATGCCGATGAAAGCACGCGATTTGTCTTCGATCCACACGAGTGTTTACAACACAGCTTTGAAGAAGTGCAATATGCTTTGACCAAATATAAAGTGGCTTTACAAAGGCAAAAGCAGACAGAAATATGGTTGAAGTTATGTGAGACATTTGTCGAACTGTTCGACGGCGATATTAGGGTGTTGTTCGATTCATTGGAAAACGATGTTGTGCGCATACACGAGTTTATACAAGTTAAGAACAAGAAGAAATTTCCATATTTATCCGGAACAAAACTATGCAACTATTGGATGTACGTCATATGGCAATATACTGACAGAAATTATAAAGACATCGAACACTTGACAGTTGCACCGGATACACATGTCGTAAGAGCCACTCATCGATTGGGACTTATTACGGATGAGGAATTTGCGAGAAGCGATGTTCAACTCATCGTAATCGAAAGATGGAACGAGTTGTTCGAAGGAACGGAGTACAAACCAATCGACATTCATACGGCACTTTGGCTATGGAGCCGCAACGGGTTTTGTAAGTTGGACGAGAGAGTTCTCAATTGAGATGAACATTATATAGAAGAGGTGATATTATGCCAGCAGGTGGAATACATTTGTGTGTCGCAAAAAAGGTCGCACGAAAATTGAAGGTCGAGAATATGATGAGTTTTTATGTGGGCAATGTCGCTCCAGATTCTTGGAGAAATTCGGCATCGACAAAAGAAGGAACACATTTCATCACAACTTTTGAGAGTCTCGATTACGATTATGAAAGATTTTGGTGTAAATATCGAAATATCATCGAAGATGATTTCGTACTCGGATATCTCGTACATCTGATAGTGGATAAATACTGGTATTCGAACAATTTGCCGACGACGCACGTGCCGGCAAGCGGGTACGAAGATTTAAACAGATTATGTTCGAAATTAATAGAAAAATACGGTATTCCCAAATTAGAATTGGAGAAAAATTTTTTTAATCCGATAGAAGAATTAGAAACTGTCGGTATTGCGAAGACTCTCAATTTTCTCAACGAGGTCGATTATCTCGAGAATAAAGAAAATTCTTTCGATATTGAGGAATTGACTAAAGCTATCGATGAGACGTCTTTATTTGTGGAAAGAGAGATAGAAAGATTGAAATCGAGTTGTCTCGAGTAAAATTGAGTGAGATGATGATACACGAAGAAATTATAAATCGCGATAAATGCGAGACCGTAGTTGAAATTTTACATAATCATTTTAAAGAAAATATGTCGATTGCAAACGTCGATTATCCGAAAGATATCATTTTTAAATCAGATGATTATTTCATATATATGTTTTACTCTTGTCTTTTGGATTATGGAATGAAGTCCAAGGTATATCATAAAAATTTAATCGATGCGTACGAAAGGTATCCTCTCATTTTTAATCCTCATTACGTCATCGAAACAGACGAGGCTTCTTTAAAATCTATCCTCGTCGCCAGTGTTCATCCGAGATATCCCAACATAGCCGCTAGGAAGTGGATAAAATTGTCCCAAAGTCTCATACAATACGAAAATATCACAAAGCATTTAGAAAGTATAAACAGTTTTGAGGAATTGGTCGCTTTTATAAAACAAATCGGAGGGTATGGACAGAAGACGGGCGGATTGTTGGCAAGAATCATAAGCGATTCGCATATATGCAATTTCGATTGTAAAGTCGAGAGCATTCCCATAGATAGACACGATATCGAAATAAGTTTTTTGACGGGAATCAGTTTGTATAGATGCTCGAAAGAAGAGGATATTAAAAAACTTTCCGATATATTTGTGAAAGTGTGCAACGACATCGGGGTAAATCCCGGCGATATCGACAAATATTTATGGGAAATTGGCAATTCGTTTTGTAACAGAAAATCGTGTGACGATTGTCCACTTACAAGTATTTGTAGAAAAATATAAATGACAAAATCCGAAAAAGGATGTTTGAGAAGAAAGGATTTTTATGAATTACGAGTGTATTAAAGCGACAAAAAATGATATTTCGTTGTTAAAGAAATATAAAATGCAAACCATATTTGGCGAGTCAAATTTACCTTGTGAAGAGATAGATAGAATTAAGAGTTATATTGAAAAACACGTTCCGGAACAATTAGAAGATTACAAAATCATACGTGTCGACGGTAAAAAGGTTGGGTGTTTATTAGTTCAAAATAGAGAAGACGGGGCGATATTGGATGAAATATATTTGGAAGACGATTATAGAAATAAGGGTATAGGAACCGATATAATAAAAAAAGTAATAAAAGATAACGGTGCAGTGTACCTTTGGGTTTATAAGACCAATTCCAAAGCGAGAAACCTCTATGAAAAACTAGGATTTGTAATTGTCGACAAGACCGAAAGTAGATATCGTATGAAGTGTGAAAGCATGTCACAGTTTGAGTAATATAGATGAGATAAATCATGAAACAAGAGAGTCATTATTTTAATATTTATCTCCACGATATCTCTTTTAGATACTAATAGGCTTCTGAAAGGTTATCTTACCAGTGTTTTAAAGAATCTATATGAATAATAGGAAGGTAATTATATTATGATAGATGTGAAGTACAAAAATATATATAATAAATTTATCGAACGTTATAAAAATATACACGTCAATCCATGGCACGAAATCAGCGAATGTGAGTTAGAACGACTATATGATAGTTTAATTAATTCTATGGATATCGATGATGAATATAGTTTTAAATATTTTATGGATTACATAATTAAGAGATTGAGTGGAAAGGAAGATGCACATACCAAATATGATTTAGTATCTTTAATTCCTATGAACTTTAGGATATTTGATGATGAAATACTTATTAATTATCCGAATGATTTAAAGAATGGTAGACTAGTATCTATCAATGGAATCGATATAGATTCAATAGTAAGCGAACTAGAAGAAGTTATCACATATGGTACAGTTGGCAAAAGAAAGTACGAATTAGAAAAAGCCTTATTTAATAGATATATATTGTTTGGTCTTCCATTATTAAGAAATTTTAATGAATTGACTTTTGGAATAAAAAAAGCAGATGGTGAAGAAACGACAAGAACGTTTTACAAAAGCGAAAATTATTCTGATGAGGAATTATTCGATTATAACAAGTATCGCTATGGAGAAAATGCATCATATAGATTTATTGATAATTGTTTGGTTTATAACCATAGTTCTGTCCAAATAGGGTTTAAAGAAAAAATAGAATTTGCTATTTCAAATTTACGGAAGGAAGATATGTCTAATGTAGATACAATTATTATAGATATTAGGGGAAATACTGGTGGCAATTCAGCTTTAAACAAAATTTTAGTGGATTTTCTTTTAGAACATAAAGATAAAAAATTAATATGTTTGACTGATTATAGAGTCTTTTCTGGAGGAAGGTATGCGCTTCGAGATTTAATTAATCAAGGGGCT
The DNA here is from genome assembly GCA_964553435.1 of uncultured Muribaculaceae bacterium. Classification (GTDB taxonomy): domain Bacteria; phylum Bacillota_I; class Bacilli_A; order RF39; family UBA660; genus RUG11867. The sequence continues at coordinate 11,860 of CAZKKM010000051.1, forward strand.
ATTACAATTGGAGAAGAAATTAGTACTCCGATAAATTGCTATGGTAATAGTAATTGGATTGAAATAGATGGACATTATTTTTCGGCTTCAGAATGCTATTTTCATCCATTTTTCGGCTGGGGTGCTTCTTCTAAAGAAGAATTTCAAAGAGAAGCAACAGAAGAACTAGTTTCCCCATTTATTTATAATCCAGATATTTTAATTGAAGAAAGAAAAGAAGACTACATGCAAGGTATAGATACAATATTGGATTATGCAATTGAATATAGCAAAACAAAAATTCAAAGGAAGTGATAATAATGGACAACAATAATCGACAAAATTCGGCAAATATAAATTGGTTGATTACGATTTAATTAAGAAC
>CAZKKM010000052.1:0-8079 GCA_964553435.1 uncultured Muribaculaceae bacterium
TATTTTTCCATTCGCTTGAATATAGGCCGTGTATTTAGTGTTATCATCTTCGTTTGGAACTAGATAACTCATCACAGTGCCATCTTGTCCACTCGAAATATCGTAATTGTATGTTGCATTTTCTTTTGGTGATATTATCTTTTCGAATACTACTTTTGTTATATCGCTTTTGTGTGCCCATAACTTTTCTTGATAATTATAGTTGATTGCCATTAGCTCGTTAGGAATGAATTCGGTTCCATCTTTAAGACCGATTTTCAATGAGAATTCGGCATCGATATTCTCAGATTGATCGTAGTCTCTATTGAGAAAAGTCACAGTCAAGCGGTATTTTTTTGTCTCATTTGGTGAGATCTTTATTCCACTTAAAATTGTTTTGACAGGGTTCTCTCCAGCTGGCACGACGCGGCTATTAACGAGAGTTTCTCCACTAGTGATATCCTCCAATTTATAAATTAAGTCGCCGTTTACGAAAGTGTTGTAGAGTTCTCTAAATAGGATAGTAAAAGTTGTCTCTATAGTACCTGTGTTCGTCACAGAGAATTCCTTAGAAACGGAATCGCCTGGAGCGAGATTCGCGGATATATCTCCACATGTGGTCTTATCTTCGTTGGTGCAATCGGTGTATCTGAGTTTGATCGTCGCGGTCGAGGCTAAGGCATCTACGGGTTCATTTCTCAAATTATCTGTCGGCAGCATAGCATAGGAAACACCAGTTACCACCAGTATTATAGTGACTATCAATAGCAAAGAAACAACCCTTTTGTTTTGAGAGTTATCGCTTTTAATGTTTTTTTCACGAACATGCACTTGGTCAAGTTTCATATCAATCTTTTCCCCTATTCTTAAATCGACTTATCTATCGTCTATCTTGTTATAATTGTACCAAATTTCTAACGAAAAGTCATTAACTTAAGTATAAAAAGTTATCGTTTTTTTAAAGTTTTGTCGAAAGAAGAGTCACTTTAATCTCGTCGTTATCGCCTTTTTATAGATGCTTTTGGCCATTTCGACGACATTTTTTTCACTGAAACGATCGGCCATTTCTTCTAAGTCTTTCTTAGAATAATCAGAATAATTTTCTTTCATTTTTATGATGGCTTCTTTGATACTCGATGGATCGTTTACACGACATAATATTCCCGTTTTTTCGGTCACAAAGTCGCGTGGACCGAGACAGTCTGTAGATATTATTGGAAGTCCCGAGGCCATCGCCTCTATACCGGGAATGGCAAAGCTTTCTATTTCGCTAGTGATGAGAAGAGCATGGGCTTTTTCGAAGTAATCTGGCAATTCTTTTTTTTCTTTACGACCATGAAATGTCACCATATCCTCTACTCCACGTTCGCGAGCAGCTTCCTTAAAAATGGTCTCGTAGAAGCCATCACCTACAATATCGAGATGAACAGCAAAATTTTCTTCTTTCAACATCTTCAGGGCATCGAAAGCGATATCGAGTCTCTTACCTTCGCGAAGTGCACATACCATGACGAGTTTAAATGTTTCGTCTATCTTTCGAATAATGTCGTTTTTGAATATACTAGTGTCGACTTGGTTGGGAAGAACTTCGCATTCGTTCGTGTAAGCAAGGGCAATCTCTTTCATGTAATGGCTGACTGTCGTATAAGTAGAATGAGAAAGAACATAGAGACCGTAAGTCTTGTATGGTTCGTCTTTAAAAAATCTTTCAAGAAGGCCTCCGTGTTCGGTTACGACGACCGGTATATCGTATTTTTCGCCCAGCTTTACGGTGGCATAGCCTGCCGGAACTGTAACTTGAGCATGCAAAACATCCGGACGTGGATGGTCTTTGATATATTTTTGAAATGCTTTATCCAAAGTTTTAGTGTAATACTTCATTTGTAAATCGAAATTTATGGGTTGCAAGTTGAGGATATTGTGAATGTAAGTCGTATAGTTATCTTCGTGGAATACTTGACTTTTAGGCATGAGCATGTACTTCATTGGCTGTTTGAGTCTTTGTCGCGCAATGAAAAGCATATCAGCATCGACTCCGTATTTGTTCAAAGCGGAAGTGAATTCTTTGTGGTAAATTCCCATCAGTTTGTCTTCTCCGTTGGGGTACCATGTAGGTATTACTAAAACTCTCATATTTTGTAATCTGTCCCATCTACTTCATTCATGATTTCGAGGCAGTGTCTCATAATGTCGCGACGACCTCTTTTGGAAAGAACTTGTACGAGGTCGAAACCTGGACGACGATTACCTTCGATGAATGTCGCTCCATCTTCGGTGACGGCGACGTCCCATCCGACACAGTGAATATGTTCGTTTACCAAGGCAGCTTCGAGAACGAGTTTTTTAACTTTATCCCAGTTGGGAATTTGGAAACCGTCGAACTTCACATGTGATTTCGGATGTTCATCGAAGAAATCCAAATTCTTGTTGAAAGCGCGGCCGACGAGTTTGCCTGTGTCCAAATCGACGAGAACGGTCATGCCACCTTGATGGAAATTATCGACAGAACCTTCTCCATTACCAAAGCGCATGCATGCAAAGAGAATTTCACTCTTACCGGCATAAGCAAATGTCATGATACGAATCGTATTGACACTCGCATCGCATATGGCCGAAATTGCACTGTGCTGGACGACATATTCTTCCAAGAACAGTCTTTCGTTTTTAATTTTTTCATAGAATTCGTCGCGATCGGTTATATCTTTCGCATTCATCTTCTCTACTCCGTGGCCGCCTAGTCCGTCGTAAGGTTTGATCATAAATGTCTCGTGAGCATTCAAGAATGCATCGAGTTCTTCTTTTGTTCCTTCGGCAAAAAAGTCTCGTGAGATGTATTTTCTAAAATTTTTTAAAAAATTCGGTTTGACTGTGAAGTCGGTCTTATATTTAGATGGACTGACAATCTCATAAAATTTGTCCTGTTGTGAGATAGTCGCATATTCCAGGAGTTCTTCTTTCGTCTTGTTGTAAAGTTCGTAATTTAAAAAATCGCTGTAGCCACTTCCGATTAGTCGAAAGCAGTTTAAGAATTTGAAGCGCAAAGTCCAAAGTCCCATACCTGTTTTTTTGCTCACAGTTTTTAAATTTTCATTAAATCTTTTTAAGTTGCCTTTAAAGGCATAACTGATAATGCTCATTTTTATCACTCTTTTCTTTAAATTGATTATACCAAATTGTGGGTATTTATGGAATAGAAAGTATAGAGAATGTAAAAAGAGATGATTTTAAAAGCATTTACAGAATGTATTTTTTTGTGATATAGTTTAGATATAAGAGTTGAAAATATGTATTAAAAAAGGAGTTTTAAGTATGGAAAATAAAACAAAAAAAGAAATAGTAAAGATGCTATTGAACAAAGAAATTAGCAGCGAAGATGAGGAAGAATTGCTAGATTTGTTGATAGATCAGCCTATCAGCATCGATGTCGATAAAGAAGACAAAAAAAATATCAAACTAGGTGATAAGATTGCCGATAGGATAACGAGTTTGGCAGGATCTTGGCCTTTTATATTCGGGTTTGTCATTTTTTTGCTAGCATGGATATTTTTAAATCTCTATATTTTTACAGATCTCGATCCATATCCATTTATCTTATTAAATCTATTGCTCTCGTGTATTGCGGCACTTCAAGCACCTATTATAATGATGAGTCAAAATAGAGAAGCTAAAAGGGACAGTTTGAGAAGCAAAAACGATTATCGAACAGATCTAAAAAGCGAATTGATTTTAGAAGAATTGCATAATAAAATGGAAAAGATCGAAAAGAATCAAAAACTTATTTTAAAAGAAATAGAACATCTCAAAAATGGTGATAACCGCGATTAATGGGATTTTGTTACTATATTCTCTCTATTATAAGAAAAAACTGCACGTGGCAGTTTTTATATGAGACTTTATTTTGATAGTAATTCACAGACGAGGTTAGAAATCTCTGTCGGATTGTCGAGAGTGAGACCTTCGATGAGGCGCGCTTCCGAATAGAGAACTTTGGCATATTTCTTGAGTTCTTCTTTGTCCGTCTCGTACAAACTTTTAAGTTTTTCAGTTATAGAGTGATCTTTATTTATTTCGAGGATAGTCTCAGCTTTGATATGTTCGTCCGTAGGCATGGCATTGATGACTTTTTCCATTTCGACAGATAAATTGCCTTTGCTCGTCAAGCAAACCGGATGATTTTTGAGCTTATTCGTAAACTTGACGTCCTTGACATAATCGGCAAGTGTTTCCCTCATAATATCGAGCATCTCTTTGTTCTTTTCGTTTTCTTCATCGAGTGCTTTTTTATCTTCTTCGCTTCCGAGGTTTACATCTTCTTTAGAGATGTTTGTAAACTCTTTACCATCATACTCGTGGAGCATTTGAACGGCAAATTCGTCGATGTAATCTTTTAAGTAGAGCACATCATAGTCGTTAGCCTTGAAGTTTTCGATTTGAGGCATGAGGTCGATTTTGTCGTAAGTTTCGCCACAGGCATAGTAAATCTTATCTTGTCCATCCTTCATCGAATCGACGTATTCCTTTAGAGATACCATCTTCTTGTTTTTAGATGAGTAGAAGATGAGCAAGTCTTTGAGATCATCCTTGTGCATACCGTAGTCGTTATATACACCGAACTTGAGTTGGAGTCCGAAGTTTTCGAAGAACTTCTCATAAGATTCTCTATCATCATGCATCATAGCTTCGAGTTCTTTTTTGATTTTCGTCTCGAGTGATTTGGCAATCAGAGAAACCTCCTTATCTTCTTGAAGTATCTCACGGGAGATATTTAAAGAGATATCGGGGCTATCGACGAGTCCTTTTATAAATCCGAAGTATTCTGGAATCAGTTTAGGACATTTCTCCATGACCATGACTCCGTTCGAATAAAGAGCAACTCCTCTTTCGTAGTTTTTACCATAGAAATCGTAAGGTGTATGATTCGGAATAAAGAGAAGTGACGTATAGGTGCATTTACCTTCGACATCGTTTCTAAATACGCGAGCTGGTGCCTCGTAATCATAATAGGTATCCGTGTAGAATTCGTCGTATTCTTCTTTTGTTATTTCACTTTCGCTTTTCTTCCAGATCGGTGTCATACTGTTGATAGTTTCATCTTTTTCTACATCTTCGTATTCATCTTTCGTTCCTTCTTTGAGGACGTGGTCTGTCTTTTTCATGATGATCGGATATGTGATGTAATTAGAATACTTCTTGATGATTCCTTCTAGTGTGTAGGCATCCAAGTATTTGTCGTATTCGAAATCGTCATCGTTCGGTTTCAGGTGAATGATTATGTCCGTACCGAACGAATCTTTTTTGGCCTTTTTGATGGTGTATCCTTCCGAACCGTCGGATTCCCAAAGATAGGCATCTTCATCATTATAGCGCTTGGAGAGAACTTCTATTTTAGAAGCGACCATGAAAGCCGAGTAAAAACCGACTCCGAATTGTCCAATAACATCGATATTTTCACGATTTTCGTTTTCCTTTTTGAAGAGAAGCGAACCACTTTCGCATATGGTTCCCAAATTGTGGTCGAGTTCCTCCTCATTCATGCCGATGCCGTTATCGCTCACTGTAATAGTGCGGGCATCTTTGTCGAAATCTACGCGAATACGAAATTCGTCTCTTTCGAGTTCAATCGAATCGTCTGTAAGAGAAGCATAGTAAAGTTTGTCGATGGCATCGGAGGCATTCGAAATGATTTCCCTCAGAAAGATGTCTTTATTCGTATAGATGGAATTGACCATCAAATCTAAGAGTCGCTTGGACTCAGCTTTAAATTCTTGTTTTTTCATTAATATAATCAGTCCTTTCGTATATAAATTTACCACCATTTTTAGCACTTGTCAATATATAGTGCTAAAAACAGATGTGAAGTGGTGTTTTTAATTTTTTTCTAAATAAAAAGACGACAATCGAGTTTAAAAACTGCGATTGTCATCAACCAAAACCCCTGGGAAAGAGCATCAACTCTTTCCTAATAAAATTATATTATAAATCGAGATTTTATACAACCTGTTTTGTAAAAAATTATGTATCTTCGGCATTTGGAAATTTCGACTCGATATAATCTTCATCAAAATGCTCATCGTAGAAGATGCCAAGCGGAGTATAAGGCGGGATTCCCTTATCTTTGAGTTCTTTGCGAATGAGAGCTGTCCAAGTGACGAATAAATCCAAAAAGACGATAACAAATAGAATTGTAGTTATCGTTTTGTAAGTTTTCTTGTGAACTTTGGAAATAATTCGCGAAATTTTGGGGTAGAGCCATTTTATGAGAAGTAAGCCTGCTAGTCCCCAATATAGCATATAAGGAATCGTCGTGCGACCTTGTATGTTCAAAAATTTATCGCTGTAATCCCAAGATGTCGTTTTGGTCATAAGTTCTTGGATGAAACTCATCAGGTATTCGGCCATGCCTCCTAAGAGAGCACTTTTCAAGAATATTTCGGTTTTTGATCTTTCTTTTCTACCTAATAAAAAGAGGAACATGATTGCACCGAAGCCATAGACGAGGCTAATTGGCCCCCAAAAAACTCCTCTGCGACGTGAGTAGTCGAAGACTCGATATTTAAAAAAATGATAGACGATGTGAAGTATTTCTTCATAGTAAGCTCCAAGTATGCTCGCTATCAAGAAAACCCAAAAGTAGTGACTCGGCGGGATCGCGATTTTATTTTTTGACATAAGCTACACCTCAGTTTATTTTGTGCAAATTGACGTAATTCTTGTATATTATGCGAATATTTGTTAAAATTTAATTGTGATGTTTATGGAAGCAATAGGAATAATTTGCGAATACAATCCTTTTCATAATGGTCATCTTTATCATATCGAGAAAGTAAGAAGTATGTTTCCTGGGGCAGTAATCGTGCTCGTCTTGGGAGGGTACTTTCTCGAGCGAGGTGAGGTTTCTGTCATGAGCAAGTGGAGCAAGACGGCATTAGCTCTCAAGTACGGGGTCGATTTGGTCGTCGAATTGCCAGTTTTATTCGGGACGAATGCGGGAGATTACTTCGCTTATTATGCAGTTAAAATATTGAATGAGTGTGGAGCCAAGAGGATAGTTTTTGGCAGTGAAAGCGACGATGTGGTCTTACTTACGAATATTGCAACTTTGCAAAACGACCCAGAATTCAACGAGAAGGTCAAGAAAGAACTGAAGAATGGTTCCAATTATCCGACTAGTTTGGCTGGAGTCTTGGAAGTCAAATTGGAAAGCAATGACTTGTTGGGAGTTTCGTACATCAAGGCCATTCAGTCTATAAATCCCGAGATAGAGCCGGTGACGATCAAAAGAACGAACGATTTCAATGATTTGGACGATGACGATAGAATCGTAAGTGCACAGAATATACGCAAAAAGTTGGAGGATGGGCATGAGATTGCAAATTATATTCCGGATTACGATATAAATCTCATAAACAAGATTGATTATGAGAAACTGTTTGCCCTACTCCGCTTTAGAATTTTGACCGAGAAAGATTTGAGTAGATTTTTGGGTGTCGATGAGGGATTAGAAAATAAACTAAAAGATGTCATACGAGATGTCGGCTCTTATGATGAATTATTGGAAAGTATAAAGTCGAAACGTTATACGACATCTCGACTCAGAAGAATGCTCGTGCACATACTATTGGGCATCGAAAAGGAAGATATGCAAGAAGAATTGATGGAGTCGCGCATATTGGGATTCAATAGCATAGGCAAAAACTATCTCAAAGAATTGAAGAACAAGAATCTCGTCTACAAGAGCGATGGTCGAATAAAGGATATCGAAGAAGTCGCGGCTTTATTGTACCGAGAATTGACCAAAGATGAGAGTATCGAATTCGAGTTTTTAAATAAGCCCATAATAAAAGATTGAGATGTGAAAATTCGTATCTCAATCTTTTATTATTTATTCTACGCGGTACTCGTTTCCTATGGTGCCGTCTCCAATCATGGTACTTACGTATTCGGCGGAGAGGTTTATGACCGGTGCGACCGCAGACGTATTCCAAACATACGCATTGCTCAAATAACCGTAGGATAAAACTGCGAATATAACGGGAGATTTTTCGAAAAAATTTAAAATATTATCGTATGAAAAATAACTTGACTCAAAGTGAGTTGGCC
>CAZKKM010000052.1:8089-12067 GCA_964553435.1 uncultured Muribaculaceae bacterium
GACTTGTCCGATAAATACATTTCTGATTTAGAAAGAGGACTCTATTCCACAAGCCTAGATACTTTGGAACTTTTAGGGCGGGCTTTTGAAGTCGAGACTTACCTTTTTTTAAAAGATGAACCCTCTCATGACGAGATGCCTAATAAATTAGATCAATTAACTGGTGTCAGAAAGAAACGCAAATAAAAGACTCTTCAATTTTTGGAAGAGTCTTTTATCTGTCGTTATTGTTTGTGAACATCAATATGAGTCGCAACAATTCTAATACTGTCGATGCAACACTTGCGACATACGTAAGAGCTGCTGAAATGAGGACTGTCTTTCCCGATGTGAGTTCGTTTTCGTCGAGAATCGACAGCCGCGAGAGTTCTGAGAGTCCTCTTTTGGATGCATCTATCTCGACGGGTAAGGTGATCAGTTGGAAAAGCAAAATTACCACTTCGAAGAGGATACCCAACCATACGAGGTTTATAAGTCCAGAAATGAGGCCGATGACGATGGCCAAGTAACCGGCATACGATGAAAAGTTCACGATCGGTACCAAGGCTGCTCTTATGCGCAGGAAAGTGTAATTGTTCGCATCCTGAATGGCATGTCCACATTCGTGAGCAGCAACAGCTGCTGAAGCAATCGATTCTTTGTGATAGACATCTGTCGAAAGCCTTATGACTTTCCTTTGGGGATCGTAATGATCGGTCAAGTGTCCCTTTGTTTCGACCACGTAGATATCAGATAGGCCATTGGCATCGAGGATTTCGCGAGCGACGTCCGCTCCACTCTTACCTTTCATATTGGGTTCTTTTTTGTATCGACTGTATGTCGCATTGATGAATATTTGGGCTCCTACTGTGATGATAAAAGCCAAAATAGTCAGTCCATAATAGATAATGTAATCGTTCATTATTCAATTCTCCTTTTCGACAACTACCGCCTCAGGAAGTTGTTCTTTATCTTCTATAGCGATAGACGTTTTGGCGATGAGGTCGTGAAGCCCGCGCCTATCCTGTCTACCGAGTGCCGTACAAATCAAGGTTATGTCGAATACCATCGTCAAGTAATAGATGAAATGATAAATATCAAAATAAATATCGGCATTACAAACTTGGACGGCAATCAAGGAGGCACTTTTGAATATTATTTCGTATGCTATGATGGTTCTTATGACAAGCTGAACCAGCGAAACGTGCTTTCCGTCTTTGGAAGTGATGCGAATTTTCATCAGTTTTTTTCCTATCGTTTGACCGTTTAAGTAATATGCCAATATGCAAAAGTACGAAATTATGCAAACGAATGATATTATTTGTTCATAGGTAGATAGTTGCGAAATTTTGTAGGAATATTCGTTCGTAATATTTTCGAACTCAAACAATATCGTATTTCGGTTTTCTTCATCGTCTTCTTCTTCAAATTTTTCTTGATATTGTTCTGTAATGGTGCGATATTCTTCTTCCAGTTTTTCGACTTCGGTACGGTTAGGATTCAAAGGGGTTCTAGCTAAAGCTCCTGCAATGAGTGAAACGGCAAATACATCGAAGATGTAGGCTAATATTCTTCTCGTGTTCAATGACAATTTTATCAACTCTTTTTCTATATCTGATATTATAACATACTCCAAGTAAATATTCATCCGGTTACTGTGATTTTTTGAAAAATTCACTTTCGAAGATAAGAAAAAAAGTTCCATTAGGAACGATTTTCGGTCAATTGAGTTGCGACTTTTAGTAGATCACGCAACTCTTCCATATGTTTTTCATCTTTGAAGTATTCAAGTGGAATACCATCGTAACGCGAATCTATCAAATCTTCGTGCGCTAATTCTGCCAAGATTTTTCCTTGCTCGACGATGACAACGCGAGGAGTATCTTTTTCGGATTCGAAGTATGATATCTCATCGATGGTCAACTCTTTTATCACTTCTTCTAAAGGAGGAGCAATAATTTGTGACCATGGGTCATTCGGATTGCCTTCGAAAATGACACCTGTTCCATCTTTCAAAAATTTTTCATATTCTTTTTCTTCGATATACCGATATATATTGTCTTCGGGGACATTTCGATAATTTTTCGTGAAAAGAACATTGTCGGGAATTCGAGTGCTTTCGATTTTTCCGATCAAATCTTTTATTCCGAAGACCAGAAATATACCTGCGATCAAGATGATGACGATGTCGATGACGATTCGCAATGTCTTTTCTTTTTTACTCATTTTCGACTATTTCAATTGGTTCATGACTTCATCGGCAAAGTTTTCATTTCTGTGCTCCATGCCTTCGCCAACTTCGAAACGAATCATGTCCGTAACTTCGCCACCATTATTCTTGACATAAGTTTTGACATCTATGTCACCATTTTTGATGAAGGCTTGGTCGACTAAGCAGATTTCTTTGAAGAATTTCTTGAGTCTTCCTGCGACCATCTTTTCGGCGATATCTTGAGGTTTACCCTCACCCATAGCCTGTTCGATCAATATCTTCTTCTCTTTTTCTACTCTGTCGGCTGGAACATTTTCTTCACAAAGATATTCCGGTTTCATGGCAGCGGCTTGCATAGCGACGTCTTTGGCTACTTCTTCGTTTGCGCCCTTGACGACCGTCAAAACGGCGATCTTTCCGCCCATGTGGAGATAAGAACCGAATGCTTCATCGTCGCTTTTGGTTCTGACTTCTACACGGCGAAGAGATAGTTTTTCTCCGATAGTAGCGGTTCTTGCAACGATGAGTTCTTCGACTGTTCCTTCACTAGTCTTAGCTGCGAGAGCATCTTCCAAAGTTTTTGCTCCGCTTGCCAAGATGACAGATCCGATTTCGTCGACCATCGATTTGAAATTTTCATTCTTGCTGACAAAGTCGGTTTCGCTGTTGACTTCGATGATGCAAGCAGTGTTTTTGTCAATGTAAACATTGGCGAGACCTTCCGCTGCAATTCTGCCTGCTTTTTTAGCAGCCTTTGCAATTCCTTTTTCTCTCAAATATTCTACTGCAGCCTCCATGTTGCCTTCTTTTTCCACTAATGCTTTCTTGCAATCCATCATGCCAGCTCCGGTCATATTTCTGAGTTCATTAACCATTTGTGCAGTTACCATATATTATTTCCTCCCAATATTTTTATATATTATTTTATTTTTCAAGTGCTTCGATAAGTTCTTCTTTTTTCAAAGTTGACGTACCTTCGATTCCGGCGGCAGCGGCCATATCGCGAAGTTCGGCAACACTTTTAGATGATAAATCGCTTTCCGAATTTTCTTTATGAGTGTGATTGTCTTCTTTGTCTTTCTTTTCTTCTTCAGTGACATAGTCGACGAGCGGAAGATTTTTACCTTCGCAAATCGCATTGTTCATGACACCCAAGATGACTTTGACAGAACGTACCGCATCGTCATTACCCGGTACTACGAAATCGACGTCGTCTGGGTCGCAGTTGGTATCTACCAGTCCGAATACTGGAATATTCAATTTTCGTGCTTCTCTGATCGCATTGATCTCTTTTTTAGGATCGACGATGATCATCGCATCTGGAAGTTTTTCCATTTCGCGAATACCACACAATACTTTGTTCAATTTTTCATATTCTTTTTTGATACCGATTACTTCTTTCTTAGGAAGTAAATCGAAAGTACCATCTTCTTCCATCTTTTCGATTTCAGAAAGTCTCTTGACTCTCTTTCTGATAGTACGGAAGTTGGTGAGTGTTCCACCTAGCCATCTTTCAGTTACATAGAAAGATTCGCTTCTTTCCGCCTCTTCTTTGGAGACTTCGCTCGCCTGCTTCTTAGTGCCGACGAATAGGAACTTACCTCCGTTTTCACTTATTTTTTTCAATTCTTCGTATGCAGTTTCCAAACATGCGACAGTTTTCTCGAGATCGATGATGTAAATATCATCTCTCGCAGTGTAGATGTACTCCTTCATCTTAGGATTCCATCTCTTAGTTTGATGTCCAAAATGAACACCTGCTTCTAATAAATTGTTCATAGAAACAA
>CAZKKM010000053.1:0-11851 GCA_964553435.1 uncultured Muribaculaceae bacterium
CGATGAAACGGAACTCTCATTTACTATGATTACTCTCATTGTGATGATACTTCCTTGCGGACCGATCACACCGGCCATGTTATTTTGATAGTTTTCAGAATAATATACTTTTACACCTGTGGAAGTTGTATCATATTTTAAAGCATATTTAGTATTCGTCTTATTTTGACTTGTAAGGTTGAGATCTACTACAATTTTCTCTCCTGCCGGAACCGTGACATTTCCATTTACGTACTCTGTTGTAGGACTCGATAAGGTATAGTTCAGTCTCGCAATAGTGATCGTCGTAGCATTTAGATATTTACTGAAGGTAAAGTACGAATACGTCACACCCGTAAATAGACAGAATCCTAAAAGAAAACTCATCGTCATAAAGTAATTTCGATGTGTTTTATCTAAATATTTCAATTTACGAAGATTTTGTTTAATTATTGTCGAAAATTTTCTTTTTTTCATATCGTTTGGCCTCATTTAATAATAGTCGCATGGTGTATTATCACAGATATTATATAATAAATGGTTTATATAATCAATGCCGGCTGGTGAAATTGAGCTAATTCTTGAGAAATTTTACTCGATCTCGCCTTGTACTTACAGTAATGATTAAAATGATGAAAACAGTTGACTTTTTTGAAAAAAAGTGTATAATATGGGCAATTCAATCGAAAAGGGGGAAATTATATGTCAAAAGACTTATTAGATTTATTGGAAGAATTATTCGAATTGCAGACTGATGTAGAGTTTAGGGCTGCTAAAGAATTATTGAACAACAACGAATTAGAAATTACACATGATAAAGAAGTCAATGCCGCGCGCAAGACCGTATTTGAGACTGTGTTGGATAGATTTTCTAATGATGAAGTTATCGACAAATATCTTTCTAAGGAGGCAAGAGCCTTTTACGAGTCAGATCTCGAAAATACCCGCAAGAAGGCCGATTACAGTGATGAGCAGCTAATTTATGGACTTCTTGCAATGATTTATACAGATGGAACTTCTGCTTACATGGAAAACTATTTGGATGAGTCATTACCTACTCTTCGCGATTTGGCCGAACAAGTAGGTTATCAATCACTCATAGGTAAACTGAAAAAAATAAAAGACAAATCTACTTTGGAAGAGAAAACGAATGCGTTCAAGAATGCTTTGCCAGAAATTTTGGATACCATTCAAAAGAAAATGCTCATAAGTGCCAAAGATAGAACCGGAAAAGCTAGAATGAGTATTCCTGCAAAGAGTCGTATAGACCATGTCGTCGATTTATCTATAGAAGTATCGAAGATGTTGGAAGATGCATATGTCAATGTGCACTTATTCAGAAGTAAATTGATGAACCTTTTGAGTTTGGAAAGCAAATTATATCATATGGTCGAACTTGGCAAAGAGGATACTCCTTTGAAATCAGGTTCTGCTCCAACTCATTCTGAAGAAAAAGAAAAAGAAAGACGCGATTATTTGGCGAAAATTGAAACCGATAAAAGTAAAGGATCGAGAAAGGCTTCCAAAGCTGGAAACGGTAGCGCGACCGGTTCTACACCGAACGAAGATTATACATGGACTCCTGGTGGAGGATCTACGACAAGAAGTGGAAACGGTAGCGGAAATGGTACAAATAATTCAGGAAGTAGCTCTAATAGCGGAAATACTATAAATTATGGAAATATCAGCGATGATGACGAATTCTCTCCAGAAGATTTGGGAGATGATGGAGTATTCGATTTCGACTCTCAGGACGGAGCTCATATCGACAATGATGATGAGATGGAGCCTAAAAAGAAGATTTGGGTGAAAGTAGCCATCGGGCTCAGCACAGTCGCAGCCTTAGTCGGAATCGGAACAGGAATATTCTATTTAGGTAAAACGGCCGGTAAAGCCGAAAAGCCCGAGAGTTCTAAAGATTCTGATCCTAATGAAACCAGCAGTTTAAATCCGGAAGATAAGACTCCAAATGGTACTCCTAGTATAGAAGAATATATAGAATACATCGAAGAAGCACAAAGTAAGGTTCACCAAAATTGGCAAGGACAAGGATCTACTATAACCGACAATCAGGTTGGTGAAGTGATCAAAGCTCTCAACAATTTTGAGTCTCAGTATACACCTGAACAGGCATATTATATCTTAGTAGATATGATAAACAAAGCTGTCGAACCTGGCATCAACAACGTTTTGGCCGGCGAGAATAATGCAGTTATGCCATTAGATTTCTCATCTTTGATAGTTGGCGATCCTGCCGGATTGGTAGCTGTCAAGAGAATGGAAGCAAATCTAAACGGATGTTTGACTGATCCAGAGAATATCGAATCTTATGCCAAGAGTGCTTTGAACGACATTGCACGCGTCATCGCAAGAGGAGAAACAGTCGATGGGATGAGCATATCCGACGACAAGACCGATCCTGGATTGCGTATAGTTTGGGCAAGTTTAGGTTTGGCAATCAATCCATTTACCGGAGTCGTAGATGAGCCAATAATGGTCGAGATAGATGGTCAAGTTTATTCTCAACTCGACATCGAAGATGGATCACAGCTATATGGAGTCATCAGCGATGCTCAAAAAGAATTGGGAATCGATGCCAAAGCTCTAACTTTAACAGAAAATAATGGAAACTGATAATAAAAGGGGGTAAAAATCATGTACGAAGAAAATGAAAATAAAATACAATGGGGCACGATACTGAAGAGACTCGGTATGGTCGCAGCCGTTCTTCTAGTCATATTCGGTATATTTACTTTGGTCAGTAGATGTACGAAAAATAAGGAAGAAGATAAACCTAATAGTCCTAGCGAGGTCAGTATGGACGCGGCCTTGGACGAGTTCGAAAAGGCTACACTCGAGTATTTGAGTATAGATAATTTACCTACTGAACTCAATGCATCTAAGACGATCAGATTGAAGATTCTCATCAACAGAAATTTGACCGAGGGTATCAAAGATAGTGAAAACAATCAATGCGATACCAGCGAAAGTTATGCAGAGATTACTCGTTTAGAGAACAATTATGCAGTCAAAATGTCATTGTCTTGTGGCAATAACAAAGCTACGCGTATCATCTATGTCGGATGTTTCCAAACTTGTGAAGGAGGCATCTGTAAGGGTGAAGAGAATCAAACTGGTGGAGTATGTGGTGGTTCCGAAAAAGACAATTCGAAACCTGCCGACGAGGATAAGAACAATAACGGAAATTCTAATAATGGTGTCGTCACACCTAATATTAAGAATCCATCTTCCCAAACTAAACCGAATACGAATACCTCAACGACAAAACCAAATACTAACACTAATACCAATAAACCAGGTACGAGTGTCACAAATCCGGTAGTAAATCCTCCGCTTTACGAGTTTAAGAGATGTACTACAAAACCAACCGTATGTAACGTAGGTACGTTGAATACTAGTACAGGTTATTGTGAATTCGAGACTAGTAAACTCGACTATGGTGTAGTAGTTAGATTCGGCGGTGAGACAACTTATGTCACATCTACAGCCGCGGCTAAACCTGTTACCAATACGGTCGAAGTTACCTTGAAACCTAGTCAAGCAAAGAATTCAGGTAATGTCACTTATAAATTCAAGAAGATGAACGGAAATGGAACGAACGTGTATTATAAGACGACTACTACTTACAAGTGCGATGGAAATGTTACACCTGTAAATGGAATTTGTACTTATAAAACTCCGACGACAACTCCTGTAACGTATGGTTGTGCTGATAAATCTTATACTTATAATAAGAACAACAACACATGTACAAAATGGATTGATGTCGTGGATCACTTAGTTCCGGGAGATGCTCAAGTTTGTGAAACTACTTGGAGTTATTCGACCAGTTTAACCGGTTGGTATCCTACGGGTAGAGTAAAATAAAAAGAGTTTCAGTTTTGTAAATTGAAACTTTTTTCTTTGCATAAAATAGTAATATGAACCAGTTTCCACCGAATACAAATCCCGAAATTTTTTCCATATCTGCGATGGTCGTCGGACTCATCATAGAGGACGATTTTAATGCGTCTGAGTTGAATGCCATTGGAAACTGGCTTATTCTCGTCGGGCAAATAACTTTGACGACGGCGGCTCAGCAGCAGTTGATAGATAATAGATTTCAAAACAATACTGGTAGTCGCATCAGATCAAATGCTAATGATCATAGTCTAAATAATAGACCTTTGGCAACAGTCGACGATTTGCAAGCTTTGTATCAGCAGCTAAGTAGTGAAAACGCAAACAGAGAAAATTAAAATCGGATGTGGAAAAGAGTTCCGTTTTCCACAGCAAAATAAAAAGGCCAGGATGAAGGCACTTTTCATGAGCATTTTCGCAGAATTATTTTTATTTCCTTGATTATTGGTTGTTTTTTTTGACTTCGATTCGTTTTGCCATGAGATTATTTTTAATAGTTTTCTATCCCAGTTTGTAGTGATTTTCTGAACTTCCGTCTCCGTCAACAATGGCGACATCAGATGAGAGATACACTGTCGGGCGGACATTATAATTAATAGTTGGAAAATAGTAAGTAGATTGATCTAAACCAATGCTACCCGCTGGTGACACAAAAAATGCATAGTTAGGAAAATCGTTGCGCGGAGATAAAGTCCATTCAAAATTTTCAATAAATAGCCATCCGTTTGTCGGTGTTGCATCCAAACCAGAATTGCAATTAAAACCATTTGTATAACAAGTATCGTCTACTCCATTGGCATATGTATATATATAATCACTTGGATACATTAATCCTACTTTGGCTATTATATTTGTGCTTCTTCCTGAATATACTCCTGTTCCTCGCTCAAAAGAGTAGTAGTCTGGGCCACCTAAATCATGATATACATTTGAACCACCTAGATACCATTTGATATTTGTGATTTGAGAACGAGCGGTAGTGCTTAAGCCTTTTGGTATGCTCAATGTTTTTGCTGTTATTGTAATTGCGGTATCATAATAGTAATATGTTGTCGTAAATGAGTTTTCTGTATTATAATATTCTTCATTCAAGAATGTTTTTAAAGAGGCTGTATTCCATTCATTTGTATAACTTTTATCACTTTTAGAATCCCAAGGTAAACCTCCTATCGATTCCTCTCTTATGATTTTTATCAGCTGTTCTTTTTTTTCACTTTCTGTCTCTACTGTGAATACCCCTATTATTCTCCATGTCTCGTCGTTGAAGTCGATATAATTATTTGGACTAGAGCCGATATAACGGTAATCTCTTCGTTCTTCTTCAGACCATCCTGTTGTTTGAGTTGCTTCTGGATGTTCAAAGGTAAACATTTCTTGTTGATTGCCGTCGGAATAGTTTGTTACACTTGCTTCATTTGCTTTGGCAATTAAGACTTCTGCTGAAGTAGGTTCAATTTCCGTCACTCCGGCATCAAAGTAGATGTCAAGCGATAGAACTGAACCAGATATGTCGTTAGGTGCTCCCGTGGTCGTCGTGTCTTTGTTGTCCAAAAAGAATTGTAAGTAATGATCTTCGCTCGCACCGGCTCTAAGGGTACCTCTTAGAACGACGAATTTGTCGCCATTTTGATTAGTGGTCAGGTTGTAGGCATTTCCTCCATCGAGTTTGTAGTTGATGTATTGGTAATGGCTCGTTGAGATTCGCTTGTAACTCGCGTATTCGGTCGTGTTGGCAAGCAAGGTGTCTGTCGAGTCTTTCAAGTATATTTCGTAATTCAAATCGTATGTTCCTGTATTCGATATAGTGAAACTGTACTTCTTGCCGTCCGCGGTGATTTCGCTTGCCGATTGTGGATAGAGGTCGTTTACGACGATGGCTCCTGCGATGCTCGTGAGTTCACCGCTCAGAGTTCCAACCGCGACTGTCTGATTGGTCGTATTCTTTTTGTCTATTTGAAATAGCGAATAGCTCACTCCTCCGGCCATCAATACTACGGCAAAAAACGAGAGTATTGCCAAACCGATGTGCGATTTTATCACTTTGTCGAATGCTTTATTCATATGCCCCTCCTAGTTTATCGATTGATATCATCATATTCTAAGATAATTGTATCAAATTTCTAACGAAAAGTCACTATCTAAAAAGACCTAAACTTTACTTGAGAAATTTATTGAGTATTCTCTCTAACTCTGGCTTTTCGATTGGCTTAGCCAAATAGTCGTCAAATCCTTCCTGCAAATACTTTTCTCGCATTCCCGCGATGGCATTGGCAGTTAAGGCGATAGTCGGAGTCTTATAGTCTTCTATGTATTCTTTCAATTCCTTAAGAGTCTGTGTTCCCGTCTTATTGGGCATCATATCGTCCATCAGAACTAAATCGAAAGAATTATCGGCGACTATCTTCTCTATCGCCTCATCACCACTGTTGGCAGTCTGTATTTCGACCAAATACGGTTCTAAAACCCTTTCGGCTACTTTCAGATTGAGTTTATTGTCGTCGACGACTAGAACTCTTTTGCCAGAAAATTCCATCTTCAAAACCGGTAAAACTGCTGTTTCTTCTTTTGTGGGATTGTCGAGCATTTTCTGATCTATTGCCACAGTGAATTTGGAACCTTTGCCGTATTCGCTTTGTACTACTATCTTTCCATTCATCATCTCGACCAGTTTTTTCGTGATTGCCAACCCTAAACCAGATCCTTCGATCGATATGTTCTTTTCCAAATCGAGTCTCGAAAACTTGTCGAAAAGTTTATCGACGTCTTCACTTTTAATACCTATACCGGAATCTTCTACTGAAAAGATGAGTCTGATGACATCCCCCGATCTTACGGAATTGACTTTAAACTCGATAAAACCTTCATTCGTATATTTTATCGAATTTGTAAGCAGATTTATACATATCTGTTTAATGCGCGATGCATCGCCATAGAGATATTTTGGAATCGATTCGTCGAAATTCGTCCTAAATTCGATCGGTTTATCGCCCAATCTCGCCTTCGAAAGGCTGACCAAGTGTTCCAAGACTTCGCTCATCTTATATTCTTTATTGACGATTTCGATCTTATTGGCTTCGATTTTCGAGATATCCAATATCCCATTGACGAGTTCCAACAGGTTTTCGGATGCGTCGATTATGTATTTAAATGCTTCTTTATTCTTCTCGCTTTGCTCGTCCACTTCTAGACTGTGCGTAAATCCCATAATCGCATTTAATGGTGTTCTTATCTCGTGGGACATATTCGACAAGAATTCGGTCTTAGCCTTATTCGCTTTCTCGGCTTGATCGCGAGCCAAATTGAGTTCTTCTATCATCTTGACATCGGGATTTTCGATTGTGTTATACATTATCAAATCTATATATACAAGTATCGTTGGAATGATTATCAAGGTCGGATTAAGTGTTCTCATAACCGCGGCAATTCCGGTAAAGAGTGCTAAGACGATCAAAGGCAAATACTTTTTCGTAAATATCTTTTTAATATTCAAAATCAATATTATGATGATGACTAGGAGATATAGTGAGTTTATGAGAAGGATAAAATCTGTCGCCACTCCAGCAACACCCATCGAGCCTTCATAATTGATAATTTCGATTGGAAGTATAAACTCGACTAATATAAAAACAGCATCGACGAACAATATTATCTTTCTCAAAACGTCATAACCATCTTTATTTTCATAAGTGATGTGATATACGTACAGAAGTAACAAAGACATCCAAAGTATGTAGTTGATCAAATCTATCTTATTGAATAATTTTAGCAAGACATTGGTCACGTCACTGTAACATAGATATCCGATCAAAAGTTCTGCTATTACGAGAGTTACGTTAAAAAGGCTCACTAAGATCATATAGCCATACAATTTAGTCTCTTTTGATTCGACTCTCTTACGCGAGAAAAACAGGATGACTATTAAGATGATTATAAAAAATCCGCTTATCGGAAAATATAGGTTAGCCATCGTTTACACCTACCTCTATCTTCCTAAATTATATCAAAGTTTCCCTTAATCGTAAACAAAAAACTGGATTCCTCCAGTTATCTTTGTCTCATTATGAATTTCTTGCTTTCCTCTTTGGAAGTTATACCGGGCACCAAAATGCCTTGTTCGTTAAGTCTATATTCGTTGTCGACTGGATTTCCATCTTTAGAGAATAGAAACTTCGCTTCGGACGCAGAATCGTATGTGAAACCAAATCCATCGAACTTCTTAAGACAGGTATGGTTCACGTAAGTGTAAGGATCGACATCGCTCATCGACCACTTTTCGATGCCTAGCTTTCTTCTCAGATTTGCTCGTGAGCTCACCATCACGCGTTGTAATTCCATCGTCTGAGGAATCAAACTCTCGTTCAATCTCGCAAAGAACGGATAACTGAACTTAACCACGCACTTTTTATAGAGCTCTTTTTCTCTTTCGGCTGGACCATCTACTTCGACGTATTCGATGATGGTTGGAATAATCGGATAACCGGTAATAGCCCCCATCATCATCGCACCCGTTCTCAAATTTTGCATCAACCGGTATGGGTGCATATTCCAAGTCGCTTCGCCATACATCCACCCTGGCACTCCGTCTGTACTCATCATCTTAGAGCACAATTTTAAAATTCCCTTTTCTTTTGACTGTTTATCGTTTCTGTCAGCCAAAACAGCATTGCACGCGCCGAATATTGCCTGTGTCGAAAGATCCAAGTCGTCGCTCGCGACGAATACCGATGGTTCTAATCCGAAATGCTCGTGCATAACCTCGAGAGGTGTGAAGAAATCGTGTGAATTGGAATGATTACATACGAATATTGCTCTTCCATTCTCTGGCACATACTCTTTTCCGATCACTTCATAGTCGTATCTTCTCACAATCGGAGGATATATCTTCCTTACGAAATCTCTCGCTAATATGGTCGCCTTCGGATTCTTTTTTTTCATATCTAAACAGTGTTCTCTAAGTTCGCCATAATATTCAATTTTTTCCCTTGTCGTAAGATTTTGTAACTCACGATTAGATTTTATCATACTCATATTTTTGTCCCCTTTTCTCTGGAAAAATACTATTGAATAGTATACTTAAAGACAAAATGAAAGTCAACTGAAACCTTATCTAAGTCAGTTATATACAAAAAGTGTATGGCTCGAAAAAAAGAAAGGACGAGATAATCATCTCGCCATCATATTCAAATCGAGTCGCAGCTTGTCGGCGACAGTCGCAATAAATTCCGAATTCGTCGGTTTAGCTCGATCGTAGTCGACACTGTGTCCGAAGAGTTCTTCCATATAATCGTAATCGCCACGGTTCCAGCTCACTTCGATCGCATGTCTAATTGCTCTTTCAACTCGAGAAGAGGTCGTTTTGTATCGTTGGGCAACTTCCGGGTATAATTCTTTGGTGATACCACCGATTATGTAGGGATTATCGTAGATGAGCATGATGCTCTCTCTAATATACTGATATCCTTTTATATGTGAAGGTATACCTAGTGAATGAAGCATCTTGCTAATCTTCATTTCGAGGTGACTATTCAATTGCATAGTGCTCGAATTTTTTGTGATGTTTATCATCACGTTTTGTAAGTCGGACATCTTGTAGGGTTTTAAGAGAACGTAGTCGACGTTCAAATTTTCGAGGTTATTGAGTATCAGAGAATTTTTGACACTCGATGTGAGCACGATTTTGAATTTTGCACCCATATTTTTAAATTCGTTTAAGAGGGTCAATCCGTCTTTTTGTGGTAGCAATGTCTCCATGACGACGACATCGATTTCGTCGAGATGGTCTCTTGCAATGGATAGTCCTTTTTCTCCATCACCTGCTACAAAGTTTACTTCGGCAACTGCTTTACTACTAAAATACTTCTTGGCTTCTTCGATGAGACTCGTGTCATCATCTATAAACAACGTGCGTATTTTATTATTCATAAGCATCTCCTTCTACTTTTACCACGCACACCTATTATATAATGCCATATGACAAAATACTAGAAAATGTTTTGACGGATGTTGTCAACAAATGTAAAACCTTGTCGAAAAAGATCATTCGACAAGGTCCTTGACAGTTTGCATGACCTGAAAGTCAGTATAGATGTTATCTTGATCGAATCCCTCGGTGACAAATTCGATTTCCAAGTCGGGTTGTAACCCTATTCCGTCGATGCAATCTCCATTCGGAGTGAGCCATTTGGCAGTCGTGTATTTGACTGTCGTTCCGTTCGATAGTTTGGCTCTTTCTTGAACTTTACCTTTGCCATAGCTTTTTAAGCCTGTGAGACGAGCTCCATAGGAATATTTCAAAGCTGCGGCGAGTATCTCGGAAGCACTTGCACTGTTGTGATTGATGAGAACACTTACGGGATAGTTTCTCTTTTCGTTCGTCGCATCTTTAGCTGTCTCTTTCATTTCTTTGCCGTCGAGAGAATAGATGACTTTTCCTTTTTCGATGAAGGCTTCAGCGATGTTTTTGGCTACTTGAAGGTAACCTCCAGAGTTGTCTCGCAAATCGACGATGAGCGAATCTATATTTGAACTTTCGAGTTTAGATAGGGCATTGCTGAATTGAATGTCTGCCGTATCGCTGAAAATAGATAGACGAAGGTAGCCGACCTTACGTCCGTTTTGTTCGAAGATGTTCGTCTTGACGACCGGTACGAGCAGTGTCGCAGTTTTCATAGTGACTTCGAAAGTTTGGGTATCGCGAAGAATCGTAAATTTGGCCGATTTGTTTTCCTGAAGTCTTTTCGTGACGATCGTCGCATCCTGTCCTTTGATTTCTTCGCCGTCGACCGCAGTGATGATGTCTCCCGGTTGAAGTCCGGCTTTGATGGCCGGAGAATCGTCGTAAACTTCGCGAATGATGATGTTTCCTTCTTCGTTTTGAAAAATTCCGATGCCGACTCCTTCGTATTTGCCGTTTAATGAATTGTCGAGGGAGTCCGTAGAGGTTTCATCGAGATATGTCGTATAAGGATCACCTGTAACACTGTACATGCCTTTGATAGCCCCGTCGATGAGTGCTTTCGAATCGAGTGTGTCGTAGTAGTTGTCGACGAGATTGTTGTAGGCGGAGATGAATTCTTTCAAGTTTTGGTCTTCTCCGAGCAAAGAAAAATTGACTCCTCCCAAATGTTTATATATAATCGTCGCACCCAAGAAACTCATGATGGCAGCTGTGGCTATGACGATTGCGGAAACATCTAAAAAACTGAATATTTTTTTGTTTCGTTTCATAGTTTTACACCCTATAACTAATATATCATAAACGAGACAAAAAATCACAAAAACTATTCAAGTTTTACAAAAAAAAAGCAACAATTTCTCGTCACTATAATTCTTTTGCGATTTCTTCATCATTTTCGATGTATTTGTTTATCTTGCCATCTTTAATGAGGATGAGTGTACCATCTTTGAGAGCAAGTTCACTCGGTTTAGTAGCTTTACTATTGCTCGTCGTACTCATGTATTTAGAATTGATATCGAGCTCCAGATTCAAGAAGTAAAGTTTAGTCTTCGTCGAATCGTGATTGTTCATGAGGGCAGAATAATATACTGCTTTGGGAGTCGATGGATCATATGCCATCACATAGTATTCTTTTTCCGGACGGTTGAACACTGTTCCCACGTTCACATTATAATAACTAATCTCCTCTTCTTTCGTTTCAGGCTCTTTTTTTACTCCGTCTTTAACTAGATATTGGCTAGAAAGAAAATAGAGAGCTACGGCTATGAGAGCCACTCCTATCAATATGAAGACAAAAGTTTTTACTTGATCAGTTTCTTCGTCATTTTGTTTTATAAGTTCATCTTTGCGCATCGTTTCTTTAATTTTTTTTGTCATAATTAAAACCACCTAGGCAAATTATATCAAATATCATGAAAAAAAGGAAGAAAATTTATAAAAAGATAGAGTAAAATGGATTCGGAAACACAAAAAAAAGAACATCTGATATAATAA
>CAZKKM010000054.1:0-11818 GCA_964553435.1 uncultured Muribaculaceae bacterium
GTCATATACAATAGAATTTACTTCTTCAAACTAGATTTTACTTTTTCATTTGACCAAATAGTGGTCACTTGGGATTCTTTATATTTTGTGTATTTCTTTTCTGAAGTCGTTAAATATTATCTTTACACCTTCCTATTCTACACGATATTAGTTTCCTATAGTACCATCTTTAATCATGGTATTTACATACTTGGCACTCAGGTCTATGACAGAAGCGACAGAAAGTGAATTATTATTTACAAAGAATTTTCCAAATAAATTGCTTACACCATATAACACTGCGACTTTTCCGCCGAATATAAATGGTGATATAGAGCTATAATATATCCTTTGTATAAAAAGTAATTTGTATTTGACGTGTGGTATTTCCTATTTCCGGCAGCTATTTTATATATTATTATCTTATGAAAAACCATTAGCATTGCAATTTTTTTAAAACTATAATCATACAAAAAACTATCGTAGAAAATGTTACGATAGTTAAAATAGAGATTAAAATCTATATACCTCTATTTAGTTAGTAAATATTTTTATTTTGCTTTTCCAATGAGTGTTTTCGTCTTGCATAACTTCAAGAGCCGTACTATAATTTCCATTATCGATAAGTTGTTTCACGTATTCGTACCACGGATTACTTTCTTTTCCTTCTGCCAAAAGAGCGAGACACTCTTCTTTAGTTGTATAGTTATCTAAAAACTTAACTGCTGCTTCATTTACTCCATTGACATAATTATCATCATCCAAAATTA
The DNA here is from genome assembly GCA_964553435.1 of uncultured Muribaculaceae bacterium. GTDB lineage: Bacteria > Bacillota_I > Bacilli_A > RF39 > UBA660 > RUG11867. Next base: position 750 of record CAZKKM010000054.1, read on the forward strand.
AACGTAAAAGTTCATAGAATTTTTTAACATCCTCATCATCATTTGAATAGCTCTCCATTTCTGGAAACCATATGTATGTATTGCTGCGGTATTCATAATTGCTACTATTTACATTAGTCTTAGAAAGTAGACGATGAAATTCATATGACTTCCCGTGATAAAAAACTGTTAAAGTCATCAAATTACTACTTTTTAATAACTTTTCCTCAGGTGATAAATCAAACAACACTCCGATATCTTCTCGTACAATGCTTCCTTTTATGTCGACATGAATATCTTGAGATAAAATTTTCTGGAAAGAGATACTGTTAGTCAACTTATTTCCCTCGTCGAGTATAGTTCTCGATACTACAGTTTTCTCGCCCTTTTTATCTTCAAATTTAAAACTTTTATTCTCACCGTCTATTTTACATGAAAATATAGTAGAGTCAAAATCGATAGCTCGAGAATCGATTTTATCCCAGTCGAATATCAAATTGCCGTCCGAATCAACTTCGTATCCCTTATCATACATTTCAATTATGCCTTTGTAATACCAATTTGTTGCACATATATAATTGAATAGATTTTCAAAATCATCAGTTAAAATGCCACTGGCAGGTACAGCTTCACTCTGAGTGCATCCATAATCTCCAAAGTAAAATTCTGGATTAGTGTCACTATAAAGTTGATAATCTCTAATGAAAGCGCTCTCTTTATAATTTGACGCAGTATTGAGTATTCTCTCATAAGATATGCCAAAATTATCTTTTTCGCCATCGATTGAATCTGTTTTTTGCTTACACCCAGCAAGCGAGAATAACATTACTGTCGCTAAAGTACCTGCTAAAAAACGGGTCAAAGGTTTAGGTAAACAAAGTCTCTGTAAAAGTCTTCCGGACTGTTCTTCTCTTTGCAAAACTAAACTTTGTTTTTCAATAGTAGAAGCCTGCTTTGAAAGCCATATGCTCAACGATTCCTTTTGTTTTTTAAGAATTTCGATGTTATTATTCATAAATTAAAAGCACCCCTTTCGAAATATAGCATATTATACAGATTTTTTTTAAATGTCAAGTAATTGGCGATTTTGGGTAGTGTATCTGAATTGGAAAAGTAAATACGCACTATTAAATCGTTTTTTATTTTCCCGACCAAATTTCATACCATTTTTTGAGACTAGTAACACCATCTTTGGCGATTTCTTTGAGTAGTGACCAGGTGAGTCCCAAATTTTTTTTGATTTCAGTGAATGTGTTTTTGGCTGTCGTGCAAAGTTCACTGTTAGTCTCACAAGCTGCGGTGGCAACATTCAGATATGTTGAAATTATTTCGTTTTTAATTGTCGTATAAATTTTACCTGTGGTAGTCGAGATACTTTCTTTATAACCCGGGAAATACTTATCTATTTTTTCATCGAAATAAATGGTCATCTCGAGAACTTTTAGTTTGGCATTTTCGCTCAAGTCTTCGAAGGTGTGTCCCTTAATTGATCCCTCATAGAAGATAAAGTCGACAAGTGTTATAAATCCGTTTTTTAGGCCATCAGTGATGTCGGATGCCTTGAATTTTTTATCGAGATCATCGATATATGATAGCACCTCTTCATCGGCAGATTTACTTGGTTTTGGCGATGAAGAAGTGGTATGATTTGGATCTTCATTCGTCTCTTCGTTCGTCGTCTTTTCATCGTCTTGTGAAGTATCATCTTTTTTCGGAGCTCTTTTAAGTAATTTCTCTTTTTGTATTTTAATGCTCGGTGGGTTATCGTCGAAATTTAGATCTTTTTCTTTATAAGAAAACGATACTTCATCACCTACCTCATATGTATTTTCGATGCCATTGATCAAGTAGTCACTTCCGTTTGTTTCGATGATAACGTATTTTTCGTCGACGAGTAAAACTTTGCCGGTTATCTCTTTAAGTTCGTTTTTTTTGTCGAAGATGAGATAACAGGTCAATACTAAAAGAACGACAATCAATATTGACATCATCATGATAACGACATTTTTTCTTTTGTCTTGCATTGTGAGTTACTTCCTTTCGATTTTATTCTTTTGAAAAAAAGCCACGACGGGCTAATCTTCCAGAGAAACTTGAAACATTTCGACTTCGGCAGGTGTCTCTTGACCGAATAAGTCGACGAGAACGTGAAGTATGGCATTCTCTTTGTCGATCGATTCGACAACTCCAGAAAAACTTTTGAGGGGTCCGTCGATAATCGTAACTTTCGAACCGACTTCTAGTTCTTTGTCTTCGAGACGGGACATTCCCATATTTGCAAGCACTCTATCGATTTCTTGTGGTGGGAGTGGTGTCGGTTTAGCCCCCTTACCGCTCGAACCGATAAATCCAGTTACACCAGGTGTATTGCGGACTATATACCAAGCTTCATCAGTCATTATCATTTCGACGAGAACATAACCAGGGAACATTTTCTGCTCCACTTCTTTTTCGGTTCCGTTTTTTTGTTTTTTCATAACTTTTTCAGTCGGGACGACGACGCGGAAGATATAGTCTTGAAATCCCATAGATTCAGCACGCGCTGTCAATTTTTCTTTGACTTTGTCTTCATGACCACTGTAAGTGTTTACTACATACCAAAGTTTTTCCATATTAACCAATCCATCCTTGTACTAAGCTATATAATAGGTCGAAAAGTGCGGATACTCCTATGAAAAATATGGCCATCAATGCAATCATCATAATCGTCGCAAAGGAATATTTGAAAACACTTTTCTTTGTTGGCCATGTTACGAGCTTTATCTCAGTCATGAGTTTTGAAAAGTAACCTTTTTTGCTGTTTTCTTTTTTTGCTTTTGGCTGTTTATCCTTTTTCTTATCTTTATCACCCTTTTTATTTTTTCTTTTTATTGCTTTTTCGGGCTCGTTTAACTTCAATTCTTCTTCGAGTCCATTGTCAACAGTAACTAATACTTTTGCCATATTGTAATTCCTCCAAAATAAAAACACCTGCGTGTTACATAAATAATATAACATACTGAGGGGTGTTTTGCAAGTTATTTGTTTTATTTTTTATGAGTTCAAAGTTGCCAGTCTATTGGCTCGAGTCCATGTTCTTTTAAAAAGTCGTTAGTTTTAGAAAATGGCTTGGAACCGAAGAATCCATTGCGAGCACTGAAGGGTGACGGATGAGTGGATTCGATGATGCAATGTTTGGGATTCGTTATATAGAATTTTTTGCTGCGTGCAAATGAGCCCCAAAGGATAAATACAACGGGTGTCTCTTTTTCGTTCAATTTTTTGATGATGTTATCTGTAAAGAATTCCCAACCGAGAGAACTGTGGCTTCCGGCTTTGTCTTTTTCGACTGTAAGAATTGAATTTAAAAGAAGAACTCCTTCTTTGGCCCATTTTGTCAAATCACCTATACCGGCAGGCTCGACGATGCCAAGATCATCATGTATTTCTTTATAGATGTTTTGGAGCGATGGTGGAACGCGCACTCCTTTTTTTACAGAGAATGAAAGCCCGTGAGCTTCTCCTGTTCCATGATATGGATCTTGTCCAACGATTACAACTTTCGTATTTGCGTAGCTCGTAAGTTTCAAAGCTTCGAAAATGTGATCTCGAGGCGGAAAAACAGTTTTCGTTTGATATTCTTTTTTGGCCAAAACCATCGTATTATAAAATTCTTTGGTCTCAGTTATGTCTTTTAGGGTTTCATCCCAGTCGTTGTTAAATAGTTTCATTTTACACCTACTTATGATATGTTTCGTTATTATTTATTTTAAAAGAACGGTAGATCTGTTCGAGAAGTACACCTCTAAATAATCCATGTGGCATCGTTAAATCGGAAAATGACAGACATAAGTCTGCACGGTCGACAATACTGTCGGCAAGCCCTTCGGAGCTTCCGATGACAAAAGTCAGTGTACCGGATTTTTGAAATGCTCTATCTATCGTATGTGCTAGTTCGATGCTGCTCATCTTTTGGCCATCTATCGTACAGGCTATGCAATAATCACGTGGTCCAATGTTTTTTTGGATTCCAACTGCTTCTTTAGCTAAATCGTTTTCATCTTTCAGTTCGATAACTTCTATCTTGTGATATTTGTTTATACGTCCGAGGTAATCTTGTATCAATTCGGAAAGGTAATTTTCTTTTATTTTTCCCGAACAAACTATCTTTATCATGAATTATCGCCGTTTTTTTGTGGTTGTAATTTCATTTTTTTGTTGATTTCGTCGGTGCTCTTCTCTGTCCTGTCGATAACTAGACCACGCACCTTTTCGTTATATATGTCGTAGCGCCTTGTTACGTCCATCAGTTCTTCTCTAGTCGCATCTTTCATCAAATTCTCATAAAAATGACAAGAACTAAATGGTTCGACGCATCCTCCACAGCGGACGCATTGTGGGACTAATGACCAGGCGATAAGCTCGTCGTATTGACGAATTTCTTCGACGAGGCTTTCCATGTAATCTCGTGTGGTCGGATCAGCACACGTACAGAGTCTTTTTTCGGCAATATTCATGAGTGCCTGCAAGTTCGCATCCATCTCCATCGGAACATAGTTCATTTGACTGCGTGTTTCGCGATCGACATTCGTGCGATCCGTTCTCTCTGTACCGACAAATTTTTCGCATCCGACATTATGACGAACAAAATGGGTCGATATAGCATAAGGAATTTGTTCCCATTTCCAGTTTAAAATGCCCCGTCTTATCGGCGAATGTCTGCAAATTAGAAGTTTGGTCTTCCAAGCATTGTTCGGCATCTTTCCTGCTTGCTTGCTCACCGTGGTCATGCAAGCCGATTTTATTCTTTGCCAATCGACATCGAAGTAAGTGACTTTTGTTGTAGTATTGTATTTTTTGACAGTCGATTTTTTTTCTTCTTTTTCCATAATTTACTCCTATATTTTAATTTTTTCTGTTTTCTTTTTTTGTTTGGCGACATCAAAGTTGTCAAATTCAATCTCATATTTTTTGAGTGTTTTGCGAACTGTCGATAGTGCCAGTTCTTCGGTATTGTTTGTTTCGCTAAGATGTGCGAGAATTACTTTTTTGGTATGAGGACCTATGAGCTTCGATAGATAAAAGCCGGTCGCATTGTTCGAAAGATGCCCTTCATCCGAGAGAATGCGGCTTTTGGTAGCGGGTGGATACGGACCGTTCATGAGCATTTCGACGTCGTGGTTTGCTTCGATAATGTAGATGTTCTTGTCGAATAGTTTATCGAAGTATCGCTTATTGAGATAACCTGTATCTGTCATGTATACGAGAGAAGAGTCTTTATCTGTGATGAGATACCCACGAGGATCGGTCGAGTCATGACTTGTTTTAAATGGTTCGATTTTGGTTGTTCCATATTCGACAGTTCCTTCAGTCAGTAGCAAGTTATCGTAGTTGACAAGACAGTCGAGGTCGTCGAGCATGGCTTCGGTGAGAACAACTTGAGGGTGGTATTTTTTTATAAATACTTTCAGTGCACCAGTGTGATCGCCATGTGTATGGGTCATGATGATGCAGTTTATTTCATCGGGTGTAACTCCGAGTTCGGCAAGTTTTTCTGTTATATACTTCGTGTTCATGCCGATGTCTATGAGCAACTTTAACTCATCAGTTTCGACGTATGTGCAGTTTCCTTGTGATCCGGAGGCGAGGATGCTTATCAACATGCGAAGGCCGTCCTACAAGGATTGAGTTTGTTTCCCGCTGCATCTCTTATTTCGAAGTGCAAGTGAGTTCCTGTGGAGCTTCCACTCGAGCCCATGTGACCGATCAGTTGACCTTTGGTAACTGTCTGACCGACAGAAACGCGGATAGAATTTCGCATGTGAGCATAGTAAATGATGAGACCGGTCGATGTCTGTACTTCTACGTAGTTACCGTATGTACCACCGCAGCGAGAACCATAAAAACCGATATCTGCACATGATGCATTCGTTCGGATGACGACTCCTTCTGTAGATGAATATATTGGAGAACCGAATCCACTACCAGATATGTCGATTCCTCCATGAAGTGATCCCCATCGATAGCCGAATGGACTCGTGATGACGTATGGGCTGATAGTCGGCCATCCCCAGTCGGTAGATGAAGCAGCAGGCGGTACATTCGAGAAGTTGTAAGATGGCAATGTTCCTTGCACGACTATTTTGCTTATAGGAGCAGATATGGCTGTTCGTGCCGCGACTATAAGCGACATTATTTCACCATTTTTGTAAGTGACTTTTTCTGTCACGCGGTCTTTACCTTTTACTCCTTCTTGTTTGACTCTGCTTTGCCCAATGTACATGGAATTGTTCTTTTCGATTATCGTATCGTAGGCAGATTCGACATCTTCTACGACTTCGGACATTTCGACGACAGTGAAAAGTGGCGCGATAAGTCCTACATTCAATTTCTGTCCAGGGCTCAAAAGAGAATTTACACTTTTTAAGTCTGGGTTGGCAATAAGCAATTCTTCGTTGCTAAGTCTGTTATTGTATGCGACTGTTTCGACCGTATCGCCTTCTTTGACTGTATATTCTGTTTGAGATTTGAGAGTGCCGAAGAGAAGGTACTTCGTGAGGTCGCTCTTGTTAGAAATGATGTCGGCCGTGACGGGAAGGTATGCTTCTTTAATGGTTATCTTTTCTTCAAAGTAGACGTTTTCTATCTTTTTACCGGTATCCGTAATTTCGATTTGATTGTCATTGATGTAAGCTTGAAGACTATCGGTTTTGATAAATGTGCTGATGGCATCCATAAGAGCCGGTTCTAGATCTTCTTTATTGAGAATGTTAATATAGATGGGGTCAGCATCTTCTTTTTTTATCGTAATCGTGTATCCTTTGATGGTGAAAGTGCTGTTTTCTTCGATCATGTTATAAATGGTTTTGGCATCGTCGAGTTTCGTATTGTATGTCGTATATTCGATAGCTTCGAGACCTTGTGGTGGATAAACTTTTTCTACACCGAAGTCGGATTTGATGGTTTCTTGCTCTTCATCTATCATTTTGAAAAGAGCATCCGCATCGTCTAAAAGACCGACTTTTTTTCCATCCAAATAAACCATAAAAACGTTTTTGGCTGATCTCGTCTGTCGATTATCGAAACCAATAAAGAGGATAAAAATTGATGCAACGAGAACGAGGAGTATTCCCCCTATTCTAAAATTTTTAAACATTATGTTTTCCACTCTCCTTTTTTTCATCTGTCTCGACATAGTCGACAAAATTGCTGAAGTTCTTTTCGAATAGCAATTTTACTGTGTCGGTACTGCCACTACGGTGTTTACCGACAATAAATTCGGTTACCGAAGTCGGACTAGATAGGTCATATTTGTTCGGATTATAATAGTCATCACGATATAAGAAAGCGACGATATCGGCATCCTGTTCGATAGATCCCGATTCACGTAGGTCGCTCATGATCGGACGTTTGTCTTCACGCAATTCTACACCACGTGAGAGCTGTGCCAAAGCTATGACCGGTATATGAAGTTCGAGGGCCATCGTCTTAAGTGAACGAGATATTTCGGATACTTCTTGCTGACGGTTACCGGCATATCTTGCACCTCCTTGAATAAGCTGAAGGTAGTCGATGATGACGAGAGCAAGACCTTGCTCAGAGTTTGCGAGACGGCGACATTTGGCGCGAATGTCTCCAACTGTAATGCCCGAGACATCTTCGATATAAATGTTCGTCTCACCAAGTTCGCTCATCGCTTCGTTTACATGCTGCCAGTCTTGATCGTCGAGTTGACCTGTCTTTATTTTTTTAAGGTCTATACCTCCAACTGAACCTATCATGCGCTCGGCCAATTGTTCAGCACCCATTTCTAAGTTGAAAATGGCGACAGCCTTCGGAGTAGATAGAGCTGCGTTTATGGCAAGATTTAGGGCGAAAGCTGTCTTACCCATGGCTGGACGAGCCGCGATGATGATGAGTTCATGTTCGTGCAACCCGCTTGTCAAATTATCCAATTGGGTAAAGCCTGTCGGAAGTCCGGTAATGGCCGAATTGTTTTGAGCGAGGTATTCAAGTCGCTTTTGAGTGCTTCTTAAAACTTCGCTTATCGATTTGAATTCTCCGCCTTTTCGCTCTTGAATGACGGACAATATTTGTTTTTCAGCATTGTCGACGACATCGTTCGTGTCTGTAGATTCTTCGTAAGCTGAAGTGGTGATTTCGGTCGAAGCTTCGATGAGTCTTCGACGGAGATATTTTTCTTGAACGATGTTGATGTAGAATTCGAGATTGGCCGCACTGACTATGGAATCGACTACTTCACTAAGGTAATCGAGACCTCCGATGAGTGCTAAAGTGTTATTTTTTTCGAGTTCGTTTGTGAGGGTTGTCATATCAATTGGTCGTTTCGATTCGTGAAGTGTATATATGGCTTCGTAAATCTTTTTGTTGGCATCGCTAAAAAACATATCGGGAATAAGTTCTTCGCAGACTTTGTCGGCGGCACTTGCCATCAAAAGGCAGGCACTGAGTACGGACATCTCTGCATCCAAATTTTGAGGAATCTTTCTAGCTGTCATTTTTTCACTTCCTAACAAATGTGTATTTTGATAATGGCAATTACCTTTTTGTGAAGATTGAGTTTTATGTTGTAGACACCTAAAGTATCGATTTTAGTGTCCATGACGATCTGCTTTTTATCGATGTTGTACCCTTTTTTCTTGAGTTCTTCACTCAGTTGTTTGCCGGATACGGTGCCGAAAAGCTTGCCATCGGATCCAGATCTGAAGGTGAAACTAAAATCGTCATTTTCTAGTTTCGTCTTCATTTTTTTACATTCTTCTATGAGCGCTGCTTCGTCGGCCGCACGTTTGTCGAGTTCGTTTTCTAATCTTCCTTTACTCGTCTTGGTATATGGTACAGCCAGTTTATTTGCAATGAGATAGTTAGTCGCGTAGCCATCAGATACATCGATAACTTGATCTTTTTTTCCTTGTTTTTTGACATCTTGTAGTAAAATTACTTTCATATATTCACCCACTCCTTTGCTAGTTAGTATTATATCAAATGAGAATGAAAAAATAAACCATTGACTTATCAATATATTGTATAAGTTTTGACGGATGTATGGTACAATTGAATTGGAGGATATATATGAATAAAGTTGTCATAATAACTGGTTCTAGACGAGGAATCGGTGAAGCAGTAGCCTACAAATTTGCCGAGAAAGGTTATAACGTCGTCGTAAATGACAAAGAAGATAAATTAAAAATCGAGAGAGTTGTCGATAAAATACGTGAAGAATATGGGGTAGATGCACTAGGAGTTTTGTCAGATGTCTCTAAAGAGAACAATGTTTTAGATTTGATAGAGCGGGTTTTAAATAGGTTTGGAAGAATAGATGCTCTTGTGAACAATGCGGCGATAGTCTACGATTTAGATTTGAAAGATAGAACGGAAGAAATTTTTAATGAAACTGTCATAAACAATATTTCGTCGACTTATTTGATGAGCAAACATATTGGAAAATATATGTTTGACAACAACGAAATCGGAAAGATAGTTAACGTATCTTCTACGAATGGTATCGATGCTCATTATCCTATGAGTATAGATTACGATGCGACAAAAGCTGCGATCATTTCTTTAACCCACAATTTCGCTCAGGCATATGCTCCTAAAGTATTGGTAAATTCTGTCGCGCCACACTGGGTGAGAACGGATATGAATGCCGATTTACCAGAGGATTTTGTAAAAGAAGAGAGCGATAAAATATTCCTTAAGCGGTTTGCCGAGCCCAGCGAAGTTGCTTCACTAATCTATTATCTTTGTAGTGAAGAAAATACTTATATAAATAGTGAAATTGTAAGGATTAGTGGTGGTTATTAATCAATTTTTAATATTGAAGACTCAATAAGTCTTTTTTAATAGTCAAAAAAATAAGACCAGTCGGTCTTACTTTACAAATGGTATTAGAGCCATGAAACGTGCTCTTTTGATTTGCTCTGCAATATGTCTTTGATGCTTAGCACATGCGCCTGTTTGACGTCTTGGCATTATTTTGCCCTTTTCGTTGATATATTTGCTAACAATCATGACATCTTTATAATCTACGCTTTTGCCAGCGCACATTTGACAAATCTTTTTCTTTTTACGATAAAATTCTGCCATGTTCTATATTCTCCCTTCTTAGAATGGTAGGTCGTCATCACTTAGTACAACTTCGTCGCCAAAATCTTTGAATGGGTCATCGCTGCTCACGTCTGTAGTCGGTGTTATATCATCTCCCGTTGGGAATGGTACGTCATCCGAAGGAATATCCATCGGAGTTGTCTCTGTCATAGATGGTTCGCTCGGTGTGTATGAGCTTCCACTTCCGCCATTTGAATTTCTACTTCCCAAGAATGTGACATTATCGGCGATTACTTCAGTTACGTATCTTCTAGTTCCATCTTGAGCATCATAACTTCTAGATTGAATTCTTCCTTCGATGCCCACTAAAGAACCCTTCGAGCAGAATTTTGCTACATTTTCTGCTTGTCTTCGCCATACGACTACGTTAATGAAATCTGCTATCCTTTCACCATTGGCATTAGGTATTCTATTTACCGCAACTGTTATACGGGTCGTAGCTATTCCATTTGGAGTAGTTCTGAGCTCCGGATCAGCTGTCAGTCTTCCTACTAAAATTGTTCTATTCATAATAAACTCCTACTCTTCGTCTAATCTAATTATCATATGTCTCAAAATGTTTTCATCCAATCTCAAGCGACGATCTAATTCTTTGACAGTAGCCGCAGTCGCATCGAAGTTGATGACGTAGTAAAAACCGTTAATCTGCTTTTTAATGGCATAGGCGAGTTTCTTTTGACCTAAGTCTTTAAAGTTTGTTACTTCGCCTTTCCCATCGGTGATAACTTTTTTATAGCTATTCGCCAAAGTAGAAGCTGCTTCTGTTTCCATTGTAGTTTTTACGATGAACATCAATTCATACTTATTCATTAACTACACCTCCTTTTGGTCTATACGGCTTTAGGTCGAGCCTAAAGCAAAGAGATTTTTGCATCTCGATGGTATTATAGCAAATCGGAAAGCTGATGTCAAATGTCTAATCGGCAAGATAGAGTAAAATGGATTCGGAAACACAAAAAAAAGAACATCTGATATAATAA
>CAZKKM010000055.1:0-11689 GCA_964553435.1 uncultured Muribaculaceae bacterium
CCCGTCTGAACAAAGGTAGTAACCTCTGCCATAAACTTTTTGTACTCCTTACTCTGATGTTTGGGTGCAATGAAATAAAATTTTCGTATATCGGGAGCGTACTGTATAATTCGGGCGAGCTTTGACTGATTGTTCGGTGCACGGCGAGAATAGATGTTGATATGCACACCGTCTTTACGGAGCAATTCGTCAATCTTGTCGGCATATTCAGCACCTCCGTTATTAGCTTCAAAGCGTTCCGTATGCGGTAAGTGACGTTTTGTTCTGCCTACAACTATCGGATAGGTTACTTCCTTGTCGCCGTTGTTGAAAATAACATCGTGGATATACACCGCATCGCCGTAGATGTAAGCGAAAGGCATTGACAGAGAGTCGCCGCCGCCCCAAGCTACATCGCATACCGCCTTTTTAACCGCATCACCGTCCGGCAACACACCGTTATAGTAGTTGAGTTCAGCCTGTGGGAAAAGCAAGCCCTCACGCACATAAGGTTGACCCATATACTTCGCCCACCAAGTCGCATCGTCAATTGAGTTGCGCATATCGTGATAATACTCGGTGGAGAACCCTACACCGAAATCGTAGTCAAAGTTACTCTCGTCATTTTCGTTAAGCGCCGGGATAACACGGAAACGGTAATTGGAATCGCCCTCGTACTGTTCTTGAATTCTGCCGAGAGGATCAAGAACATTCCAGCGAGTACCGACCATAAGCTCCAAAGAGTTGTCTTTCTTACGGTCTTTAAGCTGGTTAAGGTATGCATCGTACTTCGCATTCAACCGGTCTGGATTAAGAGATTCTTCCAAGTCCTCAATCAAGTCGTCAGAGTAAAGCACACCGCCCTCACCGATTTCAACTGCGCCTGTCAATGTACCGCCGATAGAACGACAGGTCATTGTGGGGAAACGCTTTTCTCTTTCAAGGTCGATAGTTTCATTCTTCGCAGAGGTGTTCACCAGCTTGACACCGGGAAAAACCTCTTGCCAAAGATATGTAACGGGGTCTGTGATGATTGAAAGAATTTCCCGATAAAAGCCGTCCGTCAGCTTATCACTGTGTCCGCTCATAACATTGGCAACATCGGGCAGTTTACCGATTATCCAAGTCATAAACATAATGCAGAGAGTGGACTTACCCACACGAGGCGGCAGCGAGATACCGAGGAATTTGATTTTATGATCGGCGAGGTCCTGAAGATCTTGTACCAAGGTTTTCAGCACTCGGCGGCGAGGCAGGTAAAACTTCTTGTTCGCCGGTCTGTTCCATTCGAGGTAAATTAGATACGAATCAAAGACATCTTTCGCCTCAAGGTGATAACTCTCCTTGCGAATTTCCTCTATACCCTCAATAAAGTCCCAATCCCGACTTTGTTTTTTCACAGCAGAACATTTCTGTCGAAGTCGGAGGTTAAATTCAAAACACCTCTCTTTGTCAGTCTTGTAGAGAATCTTGATACCGTCAAAGCAGTCATTGTATAACTGCAAGTTGAGAGGGTCTTTTTCAATTTTTCGGAAAATTTGAGATATAATTTTTTCCACTCATTATCACCTCAATTCTCGCATCCGAGTTCACGAAACACCGCTGTAATCTTCGGCATCTGTAAAGCGAAATAGTCGACCATTTCCTCATTCTTAGACCAACCGCCGCTGTACTGCAAAGAACTGTGTTCCAGTCCGCTCTCGGAAAGAAATGCGTGGATAACCTCGTGTCGCAACACTTGTCGCTCGACCTTAGCACAGTAGTCGGAGCTTTCGTCCTCGTATCCGGGATATGTTCCAATGTTGCAGATGACTATTTCTTTTACAACATCATCACAGAAACCGTCAATACTTCTTTTCTCAAACAACGGGTTGTCCTTATAATCCTTGAAAATAATCTTATAGTCTGTACCCAAAATCTTAACTGTTTTCATACTTACCTCCAAAAAGAAAACGGCATTATCACTTGTCTGCTAAAGACGAGCAATAATGCCATTTACACAACGCAATTATGCGTTAGAATCTAAAATTAAAACTATACAATTGTTGATACGATTTCACGAGGAGTGAGAGTGCAGGAGATTGTGTACGACCGAACGTTTGTATCAATGTCATACACCACATCGTCCCTACCAAACGATTTTAAAACTATTCGGTGAGTACCTCCCGTTAGGTTATACTTCTGAACACTACCGTTAGTCAAATTTTCGGCTTGTTTTCCGTCAATAAAAACCTTGACCTTAAAATCTCGACCGTATATTTTGCTCTCACGGACAATAGCAAGATTGCAATCGGTGAGGATAGCTGTTTTTCCGAGTTCGGTCTGTCGCTCTGTTGGTTTCTCAAAAACAGATCGTTTCCAAGTCTTACCACAATTTTGACACACAGCGTAGGTTTGAGTCTTGCTGGACAATCCCCACCAAAAACTCGGTCGAGTATCATTTTTCACTTGATAAATAACATTTGAAGATTTACATTTTGGGCAATTCATATTTTCACCTCTTTTGATAAATTTGGCAGAAAATTCAACAAATTATAGCCGAGAAAGCTCGTACCATTTACTACGACCGATACCTAAAATCGCACAACCTTGTGCTACCGAGATTTCGCCGTCTTTTTGTTTTTGAAGAATTTTTGAAAAATCGGCGATTTCCTTTTTCGGTCTTCCCATTTCTCGACCGGTTTTAACTGACACTCTCTTTCCGTCTATCACAGGCATAGCATCTATGCCCTCACGTTGTCGGGAGCGAATTTTGTTGCGTTCTTCTTCCGAGATAGCACCGAGGACTTCTATCAAAATATTGTTTACCATATCAAATATCCAATCTTGACCTTGATAGTCAATGAGTGTAGTCGGGACATTCAGTATGCGGACAATAACCTTACGCTCTTTGAGATCACGAAGCTCAGCTTTGATTTCTTCTTTATTTCTGCCGAGTCGGTCGAGTTCTTTGATTATCAGTTCATCGCCGGGACAGAGCAGAGATTTCAGTCGAATATACTCCCTGCGGTTAAAATCCTTGCCGGACTTCTTGTCGGCGAAGATATTTTCATCGAGCAAATCCGGACAGTATCCTTTGACACCGATAATTTGTCGGTCGAGGTTTTGGTCTTTGGCAGATACTCGCAAATATGCGTAGATCATTCGATTTTCACCCAATCCTCTTTTTCGGTAGTTTCTCTCGGGACGAGTACAATTTTATAATCAAGAACACGGAGCAATTCGTTCAGTTTGGACACGCTGATGTTATCTTGATGAATACGATCGCTGATTGTTGATGGAGTCTTTCCCAAACGGTCAGCGATTTTATTTGTACCGATTTCTTGCTTTTGCATAATTGTTTTCAAGGCTTCCGTGGTTTTCATAGTCGTATCAATCTCCTTTTTGAGTATTATATACGGCTATATCCGTTTTGTCAAGATAATTTCGTATAAATTTTCGCCTTTTTATTTTTTTCGGTACTCACGAGGCTGACTAATACCTATATAACAAAGAAATCCCCCCCCCGGGGTATAAGGTGGAAGGATACACGGCGAGTTTTACAGCCGTTTACAACCTGAAAAGAAAATAAAAAGCATATTGAAAAAGTACACATTTTCAATACAATAAAATAAATACGGAAATATCCGAAATAAATTTGTGAAACCCCTTGACAAATACGGAAATATCCGTATAATAATATACAGATACGGAAATACCCGTATTAAATTATAAAAAGGTAGGTAAATACATTATGAGAGGTAAAAAGCATATGAACACTAAGCAATTAAATAGTTACTTAGAAGCCTTGAAAATTATCGCACAGAACGCAACAGACAAAACAGACATAATAAAAGCAATTGAGCAGTTACAAACCAAATTGAACGAATAAAAAAAGTCTGTCGGTTGACCGTCCAAAGCTGACCGACAGACGAAACTAAAAAGGGACGGGCGGAAAACCTACCGCCGTCCGTTCCCTCTTTAATTATATAGGTAGGAACAAAAAATGTCAAGCCTTTTTCTATCGGGTAAAAACTCGACACACCGAATAAAGCAGTTTGTAAAAATACAAAGGAGTAAAAAACAATGTTAAATAATATGTGCAAAAGTTGTAAGTGCTTAAACACCAGTTGCAGCGGGACAGAATGCCAAGTATGGACTGGCTGCGTATACTATCAAAACGACCCCGCAAAAAAATTAGAATTGCAAAAGACAAACGCATTAGAAGAATATAAAATAGCTAAAGAAAAATATTTACAAGAGCCAACTAGTCAAAATTGGAAATTCTTCTGTGACAAAAAGCAACTGTGTATGTTTCTTGGCGTAAGGATATAAGAAATGAGGTTAAAACAATGAACAAATATTTTTACTTTGCCGTAACCGTTTGCGAGTTCGAAAAATATTATAGTTATGTTGTCAAGGTCACACAGAATGACAATATATTAAGTAAGCTAGCTATCAAAAATATCGTTACTGCTAACATCTGCCCCACAAATAAAAGTGCTGTCGAATTAGTTGAACATTGGAACAACTGCCATAAACTCAACGGCACATATTTATTTGACAATTCGGCGTTTTAAGGAGGTACGACAATGCAACACAGAGATAAAACAATAGGAAAAAGCCTGTATCGAGTAGTCGCACGACAGGGCGGTTATGCAATACGTGAATTTTATAATGACGGGAAGTCATTTGCAATGGGTTTATCAAAACAAATCTTTCAGACAGTTGATGCAGCTTTGGAAGAGTTGTCCCACATTTCTACGGAACGATATTACACCGACCCCAGCAGACAAGTACGATTTTAGCAGAGCGTGAAGTGACCCTATGATTCAGCCTGTCATACGATTACAAGCTACGATAGCCCACAAAGGAGAATATTATATGAATTGGCACACCCCGGACATAAACATTTTGAGTAAGGCCACTACGCAAACTCAAAGCACTATCTACAAAGGCGAGGATATCGCCGCAGTTATTACCGGGTGCGGTGTCCCTTGTCAGTTTTTGCAAGTGGTGTCCGCTCCCCAGATAGCAACCTATCATTTCAAATTGAATAACATTCTCGATATTACCAAACTGAAAAAACCTCTTGCCGCTTTGTCTGCAATGCTTCACACCACAGCCACGCAGACGTCAAGCAACATCGGACATTTCGCCTTAGTCATACCCAAAAGCGAACGAAAAACAGCTACACTTCGGGAATGTATGCTGACACACGCTTTTAACGATCACAAGCGACAACTCCGCTCTTGTTTGGGGATTGACTGCTGCAACAATTCCCTTGTGCTGTCAGTTGGTGATATGCCTCATATTCTGATAGCCGGTGCGACCGGTAGCGGTAAGTCTGTATTGCTCAACAGTATGATAGTATCAATGCTTTACAGCTGTACCCCGGCGACAATGCAGTTTGTTATGATTGACCCCAAGAAAGTGGAGTTATCAAAATATGAGGGTCTTCCGCATCTGGCTTGCCCTATTATTAAAAACCACGCTGATGCCGTTCAAGCACTTGAAAATGTATGTAGCGAAATGGATAGCCGTTACAATCGTATGGCAGCAGAGGGCTACAAAAAAGCCAGTGAAATGGGATTACCCTCTCTGGTAGTAGTCATTGACGAGCTGGCAGACCTTATGTTGACAAGCAAGTACGAGTGTGAGCAAAGTATTATTCGTATAGCACAGTTAGGTCGTGCCGCCGGTATTCACTTAATCATCGCCACTCAGCGACCAACAATCAATGTAATTACTGGTCTTATCAAGTCCAATATTCCTTGTAAGATTGCGTTGCAGACTTCATCCATTCGTGATAGCATTACAATTCTCGACCACAAAGGAGCGGAGAGTTTAACCGGCAAGGGCGATGCCCTGTTGAAGCTCCCCGACAGAGTAGAGGAAATCCGTTTTCAGAGTGCGTATATCAACGATGCAGACATTGAAAATGTTGTTCGCTATTGGAAATATGATTCTGTTAAATAACTCTTGATAAACGGTCTAAAATTTGCATAAAAAACGAGGCTGGGGATTGCTCCTCAACCTCGTTTTTTCTCTACTGCCCTTGTAAGCGGATTTGTTACTGCAATAAGCACATCACTCTTCATCAACATCGTTGGCAGAATACAATCGTTTAAGTTCCGCTTCGTCTTTCTGCGGGTCCAGAGGACTTCCCGGAGTAAGCACTACATCCTGACGATCATAGTAGCCGTCAAAGTTGTTCTTCATAAGGAAGATACCCGACACGGGATTTATTTTGCCGTTCATCATATACTGCTCGTACAGTTCCTCGATAATGCCCTTTGCTCTGACTGCGAGGTCGTGATGCTCTTTACGGTCACGGGTTACCTTGCTCTGCCAGTTAAAGAATGTCATACGAGTAATCCCAAGAGCGTTACACAGACCGGCAATACCCGGTTTACAGTCATTTTCAAGGCAATTGTTGAAATACCAGGCGATACGGTCTTCAACTGCCTTTGCATCGCCGATGTCAATAGTCGGCAGATTGTACGAGGCGAGAGCATTACGAAGAAATTTCGCATTATCGCCTTTCTTTGTCTGAGGGTGCAGGTACTGCTCCTTTGTCATTTTCTTGGTTTTGTCTTGCACAAGAGTCGTTACCTCGTCAGTAACCTGTTTATCGTAAGCCATTACACCAATCCCCTTTTTTTTGCAATTTTTATAGTTACCGAATATCTCAAATCCCACAAAACTGAAGGATTGATGTTATGCTTTGATGCGACAGCTCGTATGCTTACGCCAATAGGTTCTTTATCGGTATAAATTTCTCTAATAAGTTGTTTCTCTTTTTCGGATAATTTTGTCATTACTTTATCAACCGATATGTAATTTTCTTTATCTACCGTTTTTTCAAAGCCTGTGAGACCGTCATAACGGAAGTAATATCGCAGCATGCGATTCACATAATCGTCATAAAATGTTTTCGCCATTATTTTCCTCCTTTATTTTTACATCCTTCATTGGAATATACATAATACTGTTAGTTTTTAAATCGTGTAATACTGCAGTATCCACAACACTGCCTTTCTTATCGAATGACATTTCATATTTCAGCGGATAATATTCAATTCCGTTAAAAACTACCCTGTATTCATTCGGAACATTTAATTTTATTCCGTATATTCCCGATTCTAACTTTGCGGTTTCACGGCAAAGTGTTAAAAACTCATTTCTTTGCATAAAATAACCTCGTTTTGCGGAACCAACTTTTTTGGTTCCACCTTTAGTTCCGTGTTGGTAGCATTTGAAAACCCCTTATTTTTCAAGGGCTTAAGGCACTTTTTTCGTCATTGGAACCACGGAACCAACTTTTTCTGTGTAAATATATATAATATACATATATAAATAATATATATTTTTTTGCTCATTTTCTTTAATATATTGGTTCCATAGTTCCACCAATAATAAAAAGACCTTTCAGCCCTTATAAATCAAGGAATTTAGAGTGGAACCAAAGATGGAACCAAGTGGAACTAACTATCTAAATTTTAATAAAAACAGTAATTTGGTTCCACCTAAATATCAAAAATATCATCAAAATCAATCTGTTCTCCACGCACAGTACGCTTCCAATATTTTTGTTTACCGTACCTATGAAAGCGTTTTGATATTGCTTGCTTTTCCCATTCGGGCATTCCCTGCAAAATAAGACTGATTTCGTTACTGTCCTTTTTGGTCGGCTTTGAAAATTCACCCATTTGCAGCGCCTCCTGCCACAATTCAAGAATACAGGTTTCATCCTTATCTTCAAGGTATTCCTGTATCATACCGACTCTGTAATCATCCTCAACGGCGTCGGACTGTATCGCTCTGATTGTGTCGGTCAGTGTATAATCCGCATACGGCGCTAAGGCGTTTCGGTCATACAGCGCCTTTGCTTCAGCCCAACACTGCCGAATATATTCCTTTATTTCGGTTTCACGGTTGAACAGCTCATATCCCGACTGATTAACCTTAACAGGATAAAAGCGTCTGTTTCCCGTCTTATCAGTCAGGAACTGTTCCTTATTTGTCGTGCCTATGAAAATACACTGACGAGGATAATCCTGCACACGCCGCTCAAATGCACGGCGGTAATGGTCTGTCTGACGTGATAAGAACGATTTAATCGCTTCAACCTCCTTTGCTTTCGACAGCGCAAGAAGCTCTCCAAGCTCACAAATCCATTTGCCGCTCAGCGATTCCATACCGTTCTTTCCCTCAATGTCGAATACCTCTGTAAAGAAATCATCGTTCATTGCGAGCCATCTGACGAGCGTTGATTTGCCCTCGCCCTGTTTTGTTCCGATTAAAACGGGAACATCATCAAATTTACAGCCGGGATTATATATACGGTGTATGCCGCCTGCAAAAATCAGGCGGCTCACTTCACGGGTATATGCCGTGTCCTCACAGCAGACTGCATAATGCAAGAAGCTGTTAATACGGCTTGTACCGTCCCATACCAGCTTTTCTATCATCTGCCGTATCGGATGATATTTCCGTTTCTGAAACACGTTAGAAAGAGCACTGTAGCACCTCTGCGTGTTGTATATGTTATAATTACTCTCTATGTAGCCGAAGGTTTTGGCATCGTCTGCATCATTCCACTGACGCAGCCTACCGTTTTCCGTTATTTCAGGCATATTCGAGAGCAGATTAAAGCGCAGACCACTGAAATACGGGTCGTTCAAAAGAATACTTTCAAAATTTTTGATTGTTGTTCTCACTGCACCCTTTTCGTCAAGCTCAAGCGGAATTTTTTTATTCATATTGGCGTTTAAAGCGTTAAATTCATTCGTCAGTTTTTTATCTGCCTGCTGATATGTCCTTATCAGTTCATTGGCATCTTTTTCGCATTTAAGCTCTTTTGCGCGCCGCCTTACCTCAATGAGAATGTGCGCTCTTTCGGTAGGCTCTTCAATATCATAGATTTCCTCAAACAGTTCCTGGCTTAACAAATTTTCTTCATCAAGAGCAGATATATATTCCTTAAAATCAGATATTTCTTGCATAACCGTTATATCTCCTCTCCATCTCGGCGCAGTCCAGCTTGTATTTAACAAAGTCTATTTCCCTTAAAGCGTTCAAAAAATCGGGTGACGGCATAACATCAGGGTCAACAGGTTTTTTCTCAACAAGAATTTTATCAAGGCGTATATACTCGTCCAATGCCGCAAAATACGCATTTTTTCGCCATATATACTCATCTTTTTTCTGTTTTAGTTTTGCTTTACGTTCGGATTCAATTCGTTTTTGCCTCAGTCTTTGAGTTAATGTAGGCTTTTCAAAAAGATTTAAATTAAAATCATCATTGATATTTCGAGCGGCTTCGCTCATACTGACGTTTAAATACATGGAAACGAATTTAATAATATCTCCGCCCGTGCCACAGCCGAAGCAATAAAAATCGTGCTCATACACTTTTAAGCTGGGAGTTTTCTCATTATGAAAAGGACAAAGGGAAAAACCTTTGTTTACCTTTATGCCGTACCGTTCAAGAATCTCGGTCATAGTAACGCTGTCTTTAATTTGCGAATAGATGTATGAATTCAAGTTTTTCCCTCCGTTCTGTCAATTTTTTGCAATAGATTATTTATCTCCCAGTGCTTTCCCAATGTACTCGGAACGGATTTACGTCCTGTTTTTAAAATATTTATGACGTCATCCACATCGAATTTTAAAAGCACACGAAGCGGCACGAAATAGACCAAAAAGAATGCGTCAAGATATGCATTCTTACAATGCTTTAAATTTTCCGCCTGCTTTATATCCTTCGGCTTCATATGCCAGGTTAAATCATTACATTCTTTTGCATCAAAGCAGGCATAATACGGTTTACCGCCGTCATACAGAAAGAATAGTTCATAATCATACGGTTCGCCCGCAATATATTCTCCGCCCGAAAGCCGTTCGGGATTGTTTTTATGAGCGTGAAAGCCGAGCGCATTGATATTCTTGCAAAGCGCATTTATTTGTGTTTCAAGGGAATGACCTCTAAGCATTGTGTTCTCCTTTTCATATTCGGTACATCTTCCTGTTAATAATCTGCATAGCTTCAAGCTTTGTCAGAGCGCTCATATCAATGTCTACCTTGCGGCGCTTGATAAATGACTTTTGCTTTTCCGTCGCAGGTGCTGACCCCCACCTGCGGGCTTTGTTCAAATCCCATATTGAAGATGTGCTTTCCTCATTTTCCTTTAAATACTGATATAATCGGTCGATAGCCTGCTGCATCGGAAGCTTCACGCCGTTTACAGCTGTAATCCCCAATTTGTCCTGAGCCGGTATAACAAACCTCTTTTTATCAGGCAGAGAAAGAACAAGGTCGCCGTTTGGCATTTTAAAGAAATTGAGCGAATGAGTGTTATAGCTCTGTTCTTTTGCCCACAAATCAACAAAATTCACGTTCTTTATCCAGGATTCCGGACAATCGGAGTACTGCTCTGCAATCGATTGCAATTCAAATAAATCGCCCTCAATACAAGACAGCTTGTCTTTGGGCACTGCCTCTAAATCAATGCCTATCAAAGACGGCGCCGTACACAGATTTGCTTTACCCGTAACACCGCAGCAGTCAATAAGCGTAAGCTTGTCCTTTTCGGGATGCAGTCTTAAGCCTCTGCCGACCATTTGAGTATACAGGCTTGAATTTTTTGTCGGCCGTGCAATAATTACCGTCTCTACAAGCGGAATGTCAGTACCCTCGGTAAAAATCATACAGTTAACAAGACAAGGTATCTCCCTGCGGGTAAACTTATCTATTATTTCACTGCGGTTCTTTGTATCGGCGGTAATTGCAACTGCGCCGTTTATTCTTTTAGCTATCTCCTCAGCGCATTTAACTGATGCGGCAAAGATAAGCGTTGCACCTTTTGCATATTTGTAATAGGCTTCAGTGACAGCATCGTTTAAGCTGTCCTTTTCCATTGCGCTCGCCAGTTCTCCCGGAGCGTAATCGCCCATCCTTGTTGCAACACCTGAAATGTCATAGCCGATATCTACCCTAAGACAATGAATGTCGCAAAGATAGCCGTTCTGTATTCCCCATTTAAGGTCACGCTGGAAAATAATGTCCTCATAAACATCGTCAAGACGCACACTGTCACCTCTGTTTGGGGTGGCTGTAAACCCGATATGTATCCTCGGCTTAAAGTAATCATATATTTTCTTATATGAAGAAGCGGCGGCGTGGTGCGCTTCGTCTGTTATTATCATTCCGAAATCATACGGCGAAAATCGGTCTAATCTTCTGACAAGGCTCTGAACCGATGCGGATACAACCTCTTCGCCGTGTGAACACTCTTTTGCCTGCTCTACGCCGAATGAGCAGTCGTAATATTTCCTCGGCTGATGCACCAGCTCGTCACGGTGGGAAAGAATCAGCGTCCTTTCCCCCTTTCGGTCAAGGCTTGCAAAGGTATATGTCTTGCCAAGTCCCGTTGCCATCTGAACGAGATGTGTTCCGCCGTCTAAATTATCAATAATGTCTTTACACTCGGCTTGATAATCTCGCAATTTTCTCAAAACGGCAAGCCCTCCTCGTCAACATCTATATCTAAATTAGGACTGACAGGCTGGCTTGCATTTACACTGTTATTAGATTCAGACTTACCTCCGCAGAATGAAACACTATCGGCTACAATCTCAACAGCTGTACGTTTATTGCCGTTTTTATCTTCATAATTACGTGTCTGAATTGAGCCTTGAACTGCAATCATTTGACCCTTTGTGAAGA
>CAZKKM010000056.1:0-11189 GCA_964553435.1 uncultured Muribaculaceae bacterium
GACATCGTGGAGGTCGTAGGTTCAAGTCCTATATTGCTCACCATTTTTTGCAATATTCCCCAAAGAGGGTTTTTTTCTTGATTGAAAATGACTAACGACAAATATTATAGTTGAAAAACACAAGAAAATAGGATATATTTATATCAGATAAGAAATGGAGGAGCATGATGAAAAAAATTGTCTATATATTTGGAATGTTGATACTCGCTGTCACACTGACAGGATGCACCCAAAAGAATATCGAAGGAAGTCTCGAAGATATCATGACGAGACTATATGAAGGAATTCCCGAAGAAGAGATGCCTATGATGGTAGAAAATATTCCGCTGGGCGATGAAAACATAGAAAATTTTATCTTCGCAGAGGTAGATTACAAAGAAGCTCTTGCCAGTGAAAGTATGATTGCTTCATCGGCACATTCAGTCGTTCTCATAAGACTCAAGGATGCCAAAAAAGCAGAAGAAGCAGTAAAGACTATCGATGAAAAAGCCGATCCAAGAAAGTGGACATCTGCCGAAGCAAAACACAAATATGTTCTATCCAAAGGTGACCTTGTCGTCCTCATCATGTCGAACGAATTGGCCCCTAAGATAAAAGCGAATTTTGAAAACTTAAAGTAAAGAAGGTACGATCTATCTTCTTTTTCTGTGATAAAATTTAAATGATGTTAAAAATAAGTTGACAAAATCAAAACATTTTAATATAATGTTAATAACAGATGCGAATTCTGTTATAGTTTTTAAATTTACTTATTATCTTTTTGTTAATAAGAATATAGAAAGAGGGATTACAATGAAAAAGTTTAATGCAGAAAAAGAGACGAAGAGGGTAGTAGAATTCATTAGAAATTACTACGAAGAAAATGGGCTAGGTGGAGCCATACTCGGCATAAGTGGAGGAAAAGACTCCGGAGTAGTCGCGGGGCTGCTCGTAGAAGCTCTCGGTAAAGAAAACGTCATCGGTGTCACGCTTCCTTGCCATTCTAAAAGTGAAGATGCTCTCGATGCTCACCTTGTAAGCGACTATTATGGCTTTAAAATGATCAACTTCGATATCACAAAAACTTTCGATACTTTTAAAGATGAACTTGGAAAGCTCGGAAAATTTTCCGAAGAAAATCTCATGAACAGCGACATCAACTTGAAACCGCGTCTCAGAATGGCAACACTTTATTATCTCGCAGCGCTCTATTCTAATTTACAAAACAAAACTTACTTGGTCGCTGGCACTAGTAACAAATGCGAACTTTACGTCGGTTATTTCACCAAAGGAGGAGATTCTGTTCACGACATTTCACCTATAGCCGATTTCACCGTCGAGGAAGTCGTTGCCATTGGGGAATATCTCAAAGTTCCAAAAAAAGTTCTCTATAAAAAGCCAAACGACGGTTTATCGAACCAAAGCGACGAGGATAAACTTGGTGTTCGATATGCCGATATCGCGGCATTCATGGAAGATGAGAAATCCGTTTCTCCTGATGTTGCTACCAAAATCAGAAAACTTCATGCGAACAACTTACACAAATTCAACATACCGACTTACAAGAAAGACTCTTTAAATACACGAAAGGACCTAGACTAATGAAAATAGGAGTATTTGGAGGTTGCTTCAATCCGGTTCACAAGGCCCACATGGAAATTGCAAAAAAACTCATTTCCGAAGGGTATGTCGACAAAGTCATTTTTGTTCCAACGGGTCCGAATTATGACAAAGAAGGACTCGTTCTATATGAACATCGGCTGAAGATGCTCGAACTTATGATAAAAGATGACAAAGATCTACTCGTCTCCAAAATAGGTTCGACTGAAGCTGGGAAATTCACTTATATGGTTCTCGACGAACTCTCCAAGCTTTTCGACGCAAAGCTTTACTTCATATGCGGAACCGATAATCTCGCCGAATTCGATACATGGCAGAATTACGAATACATTCTCGAAAACTACGGTCTCTTGATCATTCGACGAGCAAATGATGATCTAAAGATGATTTTAAAGAAGTATATTCGCTTCAAAAGTGGTATAATAGTGACAGACATAAAAGTGGACGATATCTCATCGACCATTGTGCGAAAAAGTTTTGGCGAAGGAAAAAAAGAAGAAGTCAAGACCTACATCACAACTCCGGTTTTTGACTATATTCTAAAACATCGTCTGTATATATGAAAGGAAAAAATTTATGGAACAAATAGTACGCATATTGCGTGAAAAAGGAAAGACCATTAGTACGATGGAATCCTGCACCGGCGGTGCAGTTGCAAGTGCCATCACCGATATCGAAGGCGCGAGTGATATTCTAAAATTCTGTGCTGTGACTTATTCGAACGAATATAAAATAAAGATGGGTGTACCGGCTGAAACTATAGAAAAATTTACCGTCTATAGCATCGAAACTGCTCGCGAAATGGGCAAAGCCATCGCCGCATTTGCCGATTCCGATTATGGCATCGGTATCACCGGTAAACTCAATCGCCCCGACGAATTCAATCCTACAGGAAAGGACAACCGTGTCTTTGTGAGCATCTATTCGAAGGAAAAAGATGAATACTGCGACTTTTTCTTGGATGTCGATGCTCCGACTAGAAAAGAAAATAAAGCATTCGTCATCGAAGCTATACGCGGTCATTTGCTAACTATATTATGAGAATCGCACTATTTGTAAAAGATGATGAGAAATCTCGTCAAGCTCGCAAACTAATCGAAGAAAAATTGCAAAATAGGGGACATATATTTAGAGATAATTCGGACTGTGACTTGGCCTTAGCAGTTGGAGGAGATGGAACATTTCTTCGCATGGTAAAAGAATGTAACTTTTCATCGAACATCATGTATGTCGGCATCAACTCTGGCACACTGGGGTTCTTAGAAGAAATAAAAATCGAAGAAATGGACGACTTTTTAGACGAGCTCGAAAACGGATATTATAAAACAGAAAATATAGGCATTCAAAAGACGATCGTATACCATGCCAACGGAATATCTACATTTTATTCTTTCAACGAAATAGTCATCCGTCGCGAAAATCTAAAACTCCTCAAAGCCGACGTCCTGATAGACGGGAATTTACTCGAACATTTTGTGGGAGATGGTCTTCTCATTTCCACTTCTCAAGGATCGACCGCGTACAATTTGAGTTATGGAGGAAGTATAGTCATGGATACTTGTCCGACTCTTCAAATTACTCCGATGGCACCAATAAGTACCAAAGCCTACCACTCCCTACCTAACTCTGTTATCGTGGGACGTGATAAGATAATAACTGTTTGTTCTCATGAGAAAGAAAAAGACTTTATCTTGACCATCGACGGAGAAAACATCCATTTCGAAGGAGTTGAGCGCATCGAAACGTGCATTGCCAACCAAAAAATTACATGCATGCGGTTGAGTCACCACAATTTTCCTCAAAAAATTTATGAAAAACTGTTATCAAATTGAATATTATGATAAAATGGTATTGGGAGTGAAAACAAATGAAAACATACAATTCCGAAGAAGAATTTTTAAGAGATTACGATCCCACAGCTTTCGAAAGGCTCTCGATGACTGTCGATATTTTGATGTTGAGTGTATCGGACGAGGAAACCGATAATTACCGTAAGACTTCGAAGAAAAAGATGAGTGTTCTCTTGGTCAAAAGAGATAATTACCCGTTCAAAGACAAATGGTGCTTGCCGGGAGGATTCGTCGACATACAAGAAAACCTCGAAGATGCCCCACGTCGTATTCTCAAAGCAGAAACTAACATAGACAACATGTTCTTAGAGCAACTCTATACATTTGGAGACGTCAAAAGAGATCCGCGCATGAGAGTCATATCTGTATCGTACATGGCTCTCATCGACAAAAAGAAACTTACCGATAACTTGAATAGTTCGGCATCGTGGTTCGACATAACCCTTTATGAAGAGAAAGATCTGACCGTCGATTTGGTTCTCGACAACGGAAGTGAGACGATACACCTCACAATTGCCAAGACTTTGAAAGAACATACTACCGATCGATATGCATTTTCGATTGTCAAAAACGACGATCTCGCATTCGATCATCCGATAGTTCTTCTTTCTGGACTCGAGCGACTCAAAAACAAAATCGGATATACCGATATCGTCTTCAATATGATGCCCGAACTCTTCACTTTGGGCGAACTTCAACAAGTCTACGAAGTCATTCTCGGCAAAAAACTTTTGGACGCGGCATTTAGAAGAATAATAGCCAACAAAGTGGAAAAGACCGATAAGATGAAAACTGGTGCTGGTCACCGGCCTTCGGTTCTATACAAATATAAAAGATGATACACTCGATCGTAAATTGTATTTTTGCACATTAAAACGTTTCTATTTGAGAAACGTTTTACATTTTATGAGGTTTGTCATCTTTTTTGATATCGTACAAATTTGAAAGTGATTTTTTGACTTCTTCGTAGACGATCAGTTGAGCTTCACATTCACCTATTATCTGTTCACACTCAGAATTCGCATCCCTATAATCTCGTGCCGCTTCTGGATCATTTCCGACTGCCGCGCGATGACCTAGATTATTTTCACTTATCGTCTTGTTTGCCAAGCTGACTTTTCCACTCAATTCACCTATGGTAGTCTTAGTTTTTTCCAATGCGGTTTCGATTTCTTCTAATGTTGCTTGAGAGCATGCTTTCTCAAAGCTGCTTTCCAATCTATCCAATAAAACCGGCACATCTTTGTATTCGGGTTCGTTTTCGGCCTTCATACTCCAAAACTGTTTCAATGCCCTCGTATTATTGATCGGGAACATCTTTGATTTTTTTGCCGGAACGATCATTTTTGTCATCGCATCCGTATATTTTTCGATAAAATCGGCAAAGCCCTTGTTCTCTTCTAAAGAGTTTTCAACAGGTTCCATATATATTTCTCCTTTACTATACACTTTAATTATACGTAGTCTATTCGAATTGTCAAGACTTCCGCGTCAAATAGATGTCTACCAGCCGCTCGTCGACAATATCCAACTTATTTTTTAAAACTTTCAAAAACTCATCCAAATCTTCTGGAAAAGAATTTTCAAAATGGTAATTTACGATCTCTTTATCGGTATATACATTTATTTCGACAAATCTGTTTCTGACTGTCGCTTCACCTGACATCTCGTTTGCCCAATAAGTGGCATAATCTTTGAATAAATCGATTAAATCTTGCTCGGATGTATCGAACCCGCCATTCTTTATAACCGTTTCACCCTTTATATAAGAGACATTTTTATTTACCAAATTGACGGACAGCTCGTATTTATATATATCCTCGATTTGTTCTTTGATTTCAATTTTAAGTATCATAATAATCTTCCGTTCATATATATTATACCACAAAAGAAAAAATTTAAAAATTTATGCGGAGATTTCATTTATGACAGCTCTCAAAACATCGCCATACTTTCCTAAAAGTGTTTCTCCGGGCATGACTAAGAAGTCTCGACAATCGACCTTTTTCTCGATTATGATATTATCAGGATTTCCATTTTGAATTATAGTCGCATCGATTTCTCCGCTTTCTCTTTCGAAAAGATTTAAGGCCTCTTTGGCATCTACCATAGCCACACCGAGAACCTCTTCTGGATCGAATTCGAAATCACTTCCATCCCCTTCATATAAAGCTATAAATACATGTGCTTTTGCTCTATCTTTCATAGATGAGCCGTCTTTTTTGACTTTATCCATCTTCCAAGGTACGATGGCTGTCAATTTTGCCGAGGACGTATCCATGATGAGCCCGACTTCCTCTTTTGTTTCACGAGCAAAAGCCTCCTCGACAGTCTCGCCTTTGTCTACATGCCCTGAAGATGTGGTATAGAACTTGTTCGAATCTTTCCTTATCTGAAAGATGATCTTCCCATCTTTAGTATACAACCAATTGTGAACTGTCTTGTGCCAAAGTCCCTCGCGATGTACGACCTCTCGTGTCTCGTATCCAAGATAATTTCCATCCTCATCGTAATAATCCAAATACTCCATTATTTTAAATCTCCTTTTCTACTAAAATTATATCATTTTTCAATTTTCTTAGCAATCATTTGCATAGATAAAATCGACATGATATAATGGAATTACAAAAAATGATCGCAGTATAAAACTCGCCATTTGAGCATACTAAAAGAGAAAAGAAGAGGGTGTATTTAATGAAGCATATCGACAAAAAAACATTGGTATCAGTCATCGTAGTCACGATTTTATTGACCATGCTCGTGCCATTTTTAAACGGCAAACAAAAGATGAATCGTCATGAAGATGAAATAAAACACGTGACTGGCACGGTCATCGAATCTAACGAACACGAAACTATCGTCGCGGATAAGGATGATGAACTACATAAATTCGACAAAGATGAGGTAAATGAAAAACCAGGAACAGAAGTATCGATCGATTATAAGAAAGACGATAATGTAAACTCGACCTCGACTCCACCATCAAAACCTAATACTTCGACTCCGAATAAACCTGACACTGGAACTTCGAATACAACTACCAAGCCGAATCCGACTACACCAGCTCCACCAAATGAAAACACAGTTATCGATTATACAGTCATAGAGGATTCTAAAATTCCAGATGCTTGGCTCGATGGTGGAATCTTCAGTGTTCACTATGTCGCGGCCTATAAAAAGCTTATGACTATGTCCTTAGATGAAAAAATAGGACAAGTTCTGATAGTCAGATATCCGAACAGTGGTGCAGAAGCTCTCCTAAAACAGTATCACTTTGGAGGATATGTCTTCTACGAAAAAGATTTCAAAGGAAAATCTAAAAATCAAGTCATCTCGATGATAGACTCATCTCAAGCCGCCTCGACGATTCCTCTGTTGACAGCCATCGATGAAGAAGGAGGTGCAGTCTCACGTCTCAATAGCAATTCTGCTCTTACGAGTGCACCATTCAAGTCACCACAAGTTCTTTATGCCGAAGGAGGATTCGATGCCATTGTCGCCGACACGAAGAACAAGAGCAGTATTCTCAAAAGTTTAGGTCTCAACCTCAATTTTGCACCCGTCGTAGATGTCAGCACTGATCCATCCACATATATATACAAAAGAACCATCGGTCAAGGAACACAAATAACCTCGGATTATGCGAGTACGGTCATCGGAGTTAGTAAAGGTACTGGGGTTTCATATACTTTGAAACACTTTCCAGGTTATGGAAGCAATCTCGATACTCATGTAGGTGGTTCGACTTCTAAAAAGAGCTATGCCGATATACTAAATGAAGACATTCCCCCTTTTAAAACAGGAATTGCCGCCGGAGCAGAAGCAGTCATGGTCAGCCACAATGTCGTCGAAAGCATCGATGCTGGTAACGAATCTTCCATTTCACCCAAAGTACATTCGCTTCTTCGTACCGATCTTGGCTTTACAGGTATAATCGTCACTGACGATATTAGCATGGGGGCGATGAAAAACGTATCGAACATAGGTGGCAAAGCTATCTCGTCCGGTAACGATCTCATAATCACCAGTGATGCACCGACAACCTTCAATCAAATAAAATCGAGTATTGCCAATGGAAGTGTAAATGAAGATGCTTTGAACCATGCAGTATTCCGCTTGCTTGCATGGAAATACTATAAAGGGCTCCTATCTTAGAAACTCACAAACGACGAAATTCGTCGTTTTTTTCTCGATCAAATAATCTTTCGACAAAATGAACAGCCTGTGTACACAAAAATGTAAAATTGGACAATAATTTACATTTTGGTTCACATTTCCAGTTGTCAAATGAATAGAGCTATGCTATACTGAATTCGTCAAGTGGAAAAAGCCACGTAAATAAAAAGGAGGAACTTAAAATGAAGAAAGGAACAAAATTAGGTTTATTGAGTGCTCTCGCAGTAGGAGCCATGTTCAATCCCTGGACAGTAAATGCTGCAGGTTTGCCACAAGCTGTCGACGGCAAGATCACATTGGAAGAAGATGTGACTCTAACTCAGGCACTTGTAAACAAAGGAACACTGACGATCGATTTGGCCGGTCACAGTCTCATAAGAGATGGCTACTATGGATATTTGATCAACAATGCCGCTAAAGATGCTAAACTGACCATCGTCGACAGTTCCGAAAAAAAGACTGGTTCGATCGTCTGTGAAGAAGAACCGAACAGTCCTAAATCGCCATCATCTTGTATCCGCAACAACGGTACACTGACAGTCGATGGCATCAAAAAAATTAAAGCACATTTCATCGGTATCAAAAACGAAGAAGAATCTACCGCGACCATAACGAACACGAATATCGAATCTGTCATCAAAACTGCAAGTGCCATTCAAAACTATGGTACATTGACAGTCGACAGTTCGAACATCAAAGGTGCCGACGACCCTCAAGGTGCAGCGATCTTCTCATTATCTTGGGTCGATAAAAACGGCGAAGAGCTAATTCCATACAGTTCAAGTGCAGTGATCACTAACTCAACTTTGACCGCTTATTGGCCAGTCATCATCGAAGAGTTCGACAATAAAGAACCGATCGAAGGTGAAACAATAGATGTCAGAATCGAAGACAGTGTACTAAACGGAACAGGTCTTGCTCGTATTCAAGCTAGAAAATCTCGCGTCGCTGTCGAAGATGCATACAAACTCGTTTTAGCCGGAGATATGACAGCTGCCAGCGAAGCATTCGCATACCTCGAAGAAGGCAGTACACTCACATTGAACAAAGAGACGACAGAAGAGCTCGTCGTACCTGAAGGTGTCACACTCGTCGTACCTGAAAACTATACCGTCGTTATTGCCGAAAACAACGGTAACATCAAACTTCTCAATGGAGCATCAGTCGAAAACAAGACTGGTTCTGATCTCGTTGTCGAAGTTGGAGAAGAAGGTAAGACAGAAACAGTCCACGACAACGAAGGATTGAAGTATACTGAAGAAAAAGGTGATGAACCTTCTCAACCTGAAGACCCTAAGCCCGAAGATCCTAAACCAGAAGATCCAACCCCAGAAAAACCTGAAGATAATAAACCTATCGATAACCCACAAACATTGGACGGTATAACAGTCTATGCTGCCCTTGCCGGATTGAGTATAGGAGCCGTAGGATTGGTACTTAAAAAACATTTAGACTAAATCACTTTAAGAATAGTCAAACGAAGAGATAATAAAGTGCATTTATTATCTCTTTTCTTAAAATAGAAAGGGATGCGAACATATGAAAAATTATGAAGAGGAATACTTGGAAATACTTTCATCTATCGATGAATCATGCTGTGATGACGTTCGTCTCCCACTTCCTTCTCAAGAAAAAAATATTCTACCGAAAGTAAAAAAAACTTCACAAGAATTGAAGACTTCGATAAGGAAACCCCTAGCTACGAGAACTGTCTTGCAAGAAGAAGAAACCGACTTAGACTATTTGGAAGCTGAACTTCCAATCATAAAAACACCTTCTAAGAACAACACATTCGTTCCCCCAAAAGAACCTCAAAAGACTTCTTCACAAAAAACAAAGCCCAATGAAAAAAAGAAAAAAAGATCACCAAAAAGAGTTTTCAGTTTTATATTTATTGTCATCATCATCTTCGTAGCAGTTTATAGTGCGACTAAATTGGGCCTTTGGCATGATGAGAACGAAGAGAGTGATCGCCAGATGACTGAAATACAAGCTATCATAACAGAGACGATAGTCGATTCAAAAGAAGATACTACACCTCTTACATCTACAATGCCAACTGAAAACAAAACTACAGATTACTCAAAACTATCGCTCGTAGACATCGATTTTCAAAAGCTTCTCGAGGTCAATCCCGACACTGTTGCGTATATCAAGATAAACGGTCTCGATATAAATGCTCCAATCGTTCAGACGACGGATAACGATTTTTACCTCGAACACTCTTATGATAAAACTCCGAACTCGGCTGGATGGATTTTTGGCGATTATCGCGACGACTGGAAAGAGTTGAAAGATAACACTATAGTATATGGCCACAACCGTCGTAATTACGCAATGTTCGGTTCGCTCAAACTCATCTTGGAAGAAAAATGGTACAAAAACACCGATAACTATTTTATTTACATCTCGACTGAAAATGCCAACATGATCTTCCAAATGTTTTCAGCATATAACATACCGACGACATCCGATTACCTACAAAATACTTTTACAACAAAAGATGAATACAGAGAATTTTTGGACATGTTAAAAAATCGCAGTCAAGTTGATTTCGGAAATGACGTCACAGAAAACGACAAAATAATAACACTCTCTACTTGCTATACGAATACGTCGAAGACTGTCGTTCACGCAAAATTGATAAAAATACAGGAAAAATGATAAGTGAGAGAATTTCACTTATTTTTTTCATACTCCGATTTTTGTCTTATTTTCTAATAAACTTCGAGTATAAGGTTTGACTTCATCGGTTCTACCTAACAGATAATCTGTCGAAACACCATAAAAATCTGCCAATTTATCCAACTTATCGATTGGGATCAATCTTATTCCAGTCTCATACCTAGAATAGACGACTTGATTTATTTTGAGAGCCTTAGCCACATCTATCTGTTTTAAATCTCTATCTTCACGTATTTCTTTTAACCTGACGATATTCATACATACACCCACATCCACTTACAAAGTATTCTAAATTCATTTTAACGATTTACCGTAAGTTTCGTTGAAATGTATAACTAAACAGTTATAAACATACCGATTTTTCCTACGTGTTTACTCCAAAAATATCGTGTTTATAATTTATTTTTTAGTTTTTTTGACATAATAATTAAATACATATAAAACGAGCAACGAGAAAAAATCATGTCGCTTTGACATATTTAGTTTGCTTATTCGCAAATAATGTTATACAATATATTCATAATAACGGTCGTATGACTGCTTAAGAAAGGTAATTGATTTATGAATCTAAAGACGAAGAGAGTAATATGTTTTCTAGTAGGAGCAATATCGGTATTGACGATAATAAGTTCGGTATCTTATGCCTACTTTTCGGCAATGAGTGATACTAAACCGATACAATCGGTTATAAATACGGCGACAGTGAGTGCCATATTTAGAGATGGAGATTCTGGAATAAGTGAAGAATTGTCTTTCGGTCGATCTATAACGAAGAAGTTTACTATCGAGAATACGGGCACAGCCGAAGCTCGAGTAAAGATGTCCTGGAATAAACTGGTCAATACATATTTAGCTCAAAGTCTGACATACACCTTGAGT
>CAZKKM010000057.1:0-8647 GCA_964553435.1 uncultured Muribaculaceae bacterium
ACTACGGATCTAAAGGTTGGGGGTTCGACTCCCTCTGGGTGCACCACATATGAAAAAGACGCAGACTAGATGTTCTGCGTTTTAAAATTACTTATATTTTCTCCTCTCATAATAAAGTCAAGTAAAGTCACACTAAACTTTATAGATATTTTTGTTAATTTTGATTTTTGAATTGGTTTACTCCAGTTTTACTTTAAATCTTGAATTTTAGAGTGCAATGAAAACAATCTATCAAACCATACTTTGTGATATACCTCCATTCCTCTAAAAATCACAGAATCTAGCACAACACTTTGTTTTTCCTATGTCGATTCCACATATCAAAGTGTCTGGTGTAATTCTTTGATTTTTTCTTCTACTCTCATATTTCACTCTCCTAGATTAAGTTTATCATATTTTAGATTGATTTACTTGATCTATCTGTTTCTATTATAAGAGTCTATTCTCTTTTATGACATTCTTATCATATCTTACCACAAACGAACGGTTATAAAGGCAAGCTTGATAATACGATTAGCGGTATCATCCTAAACCATATAAGATATGCATTTAAAAATTTTATTGAAAAGAAGGAAATTCACATGTAAATATCTTTCATATAATTTTTACTTATACAATCTCAAACGTTTAGTTTCTGTATCGACTTCTATCGTCTCGGCCGGTAAGATATTGGCACTTTTATTCGAGTCGACACAATTGACAGTGAAAGTAACGACATGTTCATCTCTCTTTTCGGCTACGACGAAAAGAGAATAGTATTTTAACCTTCTGCCGTCATACAATGGACTAGAAAGCATATGAAAAGTATCGTTCGATATCGAAGGTAAATCCAATTTTCTTTCTTCCTCATAAAAACCAAAATAATGATGATGCCCTTCTAAAGTCAATACCTCCGTTGGCTGACGATCTCTATTAATTTTTAACTGTCCAATCGGATGACTCACCATTATATCGACTAAACCACTCCAATTGAGAAGAACTTTCTGCATGCCCAAAACGTAAAGACGATTATCTTTAAAAAAATGAGATATTAACTCAGGATAAGTCCTAATCGCCGAATAATCATGATTTCCTAACAACAAACCGGTCACTACTTCATTCGGCAAAGATGCTCTGACTTTTTCTAGTTCCATCGCAACGATTTCATAAGGTTTATTGTGTTCGACACAACAACCTTCGATCGCATCACCCGCATGGATGACAGCACCTATATTCATCTGTATAGCTCTATTGTACGCAATATCGCTGAGTCTTCTATTTTCTATAAAAGCATTACCCCTGTGCGAGTCAGAAATAAACATTATTTTCTCGCCATTTACGACCGTTCTGCATACCGGATAACATGAGCGAAAAGACGATTCTTGTCGCATGAGCAGATATTGTAACTCAGCATATTCCTGTACATTTAAGAATCTCGAACTCATTTCACTCAATAAATAGTTGATACGAGCAACTTCCTCTTCTCTATTATGCATAAACAACTTCCTTTAGTGGGACATATTATATATTTCTTCTTTCAAAAAGTACAGCAATTTTTTATTGATAATGTTTTTTAAAATCTCTATTTAGAGTCGGCCCCTACACTTCGACTCTTTTTTTGAGTCATTTTTAATGTTTTAATAAATTGAACGCATTCGTCATTTTTGACTCCGTTTCTACCGATCTGTCGCGACAATTTGTTCAAAGTACCATTTTCGTAATGTTCGATTATTTGATTTCTCAACATGGATAGTGCGATGAGCGCACTCCTTCTTTCTTTCAATTGCTTTATTCGTTCAGAGCTTTTTTCTACATACACTACACTTTTTTGTCGCTTCAAATTTTCGTACTCTTCTTCCTTCTTGGCAATCTCTTTCTCTAAAAAGTCGATCAATATCTTCAAATTGAATTCATGATTTTTACATTGTCTATATGTTCTTTTCGCTTCACCTGCTAAAACGACGAGCACCATTGCAACTGGCAGACTGAAATATAAAGCCAAAACTGTACTCAAACTCATAGGAACGATCAAGTTGGTGAGTAACACATCAGGTCCTATCATCGTTAGAAGACACAATAATTTGATGACAACATGAATCCCAATAGGATACACAGAAAACGGAACTAAAACTGAACTCATGGAAGGTACTCCATATATCGGCACATACTCTCCTCTTTGTTTCGCAAGCGACAACTGATTTTCCAACTCTGTTATTTCATCTCGTAATAAAGTTAGCTCATCATCCCAAATTTCACAAGTACCATCCTGTCCAATTTTATCTTCATCCATCAAAACCACCCTTTACTGACGTTGTTTATACGAGTTATGATATCACAAAATCCTTTTATACGTCAACGATTTATAATAAAATATATGCTTTTTGCCTAGGTATATTTCCAAAAAGAAAAAGCTCTAACTTCAGTTAGAAACTTTGATATCTCCACAACTATTGTGTAATTTCAATGTCGTCTGTGCATGTCTATAATTTTCATCTATTTTGACATCTCCCAAAGACGTTTTTGCGTCGATGAACGTCTCGTTAGTTCGCCCGATCGTAATGTTACCAAATGAATTGTCGATTTTTGAATCATTCAATATCACTGCTTCTCTAATGTCGATATCTCCACAATCTTCGTCGATAAAAATTTCACCGTTAATCCAACCTATTTCGATATCACCATAATTATTGACGATATCTCCTTTTTCGAGATAATCGATTTTTATATTACCACAAGATTCTCTTAAAGTTACATCTTTTACTTTGCCGATCGTTATATCTCCGTACGAATTTACGACATCGATAGATTTCGCTTCTCTTATTTCTACATCTCCACAATCTTCTTCGACTTTGATTGTTGCACTAGAGAATTCTTCCAGCATGATGTCCCCATACTTATTTGTGATAACGAGCTCACCTTCGTACTCTTTTGGAACGTAAACGATGACCTTGGACATCGTCAAATTGAAACAAATCCCAAAACATCTTTTGGCTTTCGCTTCGACTTTTAGATTATTCCCAGACTCTCGAACACTACTTCGCTCTTGATCACCATAAATAGTAACATGTACAGCACTTTCATCTGTCGCCTTCACCTCTATGTCGCTCGCATCTGTAGTAACTTCGATGCGACTATATGAACCATGGTATACTTCATCAGTCACCAAGTTGGTGCTTACCCTTTTCGAACCTACTCTAAAATTCCCCTTCATCATGAAAATCATACCTCCTACTAGTAAAAGTGCAACGACGATGAGCAACACGATAGTTGCAATTATTGCTTTTCTATTTTTCATCATCCTTACCTCCCAATGCGAATACGAGACGAACTATTTCTATTATTATCGCATTCACTATCCAAAGTATCCATGTGATATGCCAAGCGAAAGTTGTGAAACTTACAACGAAATAAATGCATGTCATGATGAGAGTCACTATGCTGATAGTTCTTCTTTGCAATCTCGAGCCGCGCACTGCTGCAGTGCTTCTTCTTGCTTTATATACCATGTTCGCATATACCAAAAGATACGTCGCCACTCCACATATTACTAAAAATCCTGCAATCGCTATCATGGGGTTCATTCCAGACGTAGGAGCAGTTATCATGAACCACGCGATAGCCACGAAGTAAAAGAGAACTCCTGCACTGATATACTGTGCCCGTTTTTTTATGATTTGCTGACTATCGATAAGATCACTTCCATCTTCTCCATCTTCGCTAAACTCTTTTACCTCTCCTGTCAACAATTCATCTGAACTTATACCATACAATTTACAAAGTGGCACTATCTTATCGAAGTCAGGCATACTCTGATCAGTCTCCCACTTCGATACCGTTTGTCTCGATACCCCTAATTTATCGGCTACTTCTTCTTGCGACAATCCTTCCTTTTTTCTTAAATTCAAAAGTCTATTCCCTAAACTCATAATTCCACCTCACAGTTCCAAGTATATAATAAAACCCGGTTGCACTCAACCAATTTGAGTTGGAAGTTTGTCAACCGAACTTAACATCGTCGTTTTCTTCAATCAAATGAAAAAAAGTGTGAGCTTTTATGCACACTGACATTTTTCAAATTTTACCTATTCTACACGATACTCGTTTCCTATAGTTCCATCTCCGACCATCTTATTTGCGTATTCAGCAGAGAGATTTATGACGGGTGCAACCGCACCAGCAGCGGACACATTATTACGGTATAAATCACCGTTAATATAAACATCGAACATGTAAGCGACTCCGTTCAAATACATGCAGTTAGGAGAGAATGACCAATACCAATTACTTGGACGATATAAATAATAGCTTTGATTTTTTGTTCTATATTTTCCACTTCCTGCAGCCACTATTTCGTCTGTCGTTATCAATCCCACCGGATAAGTGAGTGCTCCGTTTCCTTTTTCTTCATCACTAACTGTAAATGCATCGCTTTTTTCTGGACACTTGAATGTCGGTCTCACATTTGTTGAATTAATGGATGCTTCTCCTGACCTCGCATATGCTCCATATGCTGTCACATTTGTCTTAAAGCCTTTACCTGTATCATCACTCCAACCTGATGCATCTTTTCCTGGTGTACTTCTGTCATTACAGAATAAGACATCCGCGACTACATTTCCGTATCCTGCATCTACAATATTCGTCTTGTACCATTCATCTACTGCCTTTTTGATGTCTGAACTCTCCGTGTTTGTTTGAGCTTCTTCTTTACTTGTACTTGCTGTAGTTCCAGATGGTCCATACATCCATCCTACATACTTCGCATCATTATAATTTGAATTGTATAATTGATTGATATGTGTGAATCTATCGGAATCGTCTGATCCATTCTCATGAGCTTTAGTTCCGTCGTAGATTATTCTCAAACTTCCGTCTCCATTGATTCTGATTATTCTCCAATAGAAACCTGCGAATCTCACATAATTGTTTGTAACAGCACCTCTATAGTAATAACTTGTTCCATAGTCATCTTCCATTTCGAAGATGCCTTCATCTGTTGTAGCGGGACTTTCAAATCCCGTTTTCACTCCCTTCGATATTTGAGCTAGTTTCTCTATTGGACTTTTCTCATTTCTATCTACCAAATCGAAATTAGTATAGAATACTGCATTCAAGTCTGCATCTTGGTTTACATCATTCAAATAGTTCAATGTCACAGTTAGATTATAATAGTATGCCTTTCCGACAGGAATAGTTAGAAGATTCGCCAGTAACTTTTTGGCACTCGTTTTTGATTGAGGAACATTAGTTTTACTCACAATCTCAGTATATGGTCCTACCTCGCTCTCGGCATAACTCAAAGTATAAGTTAAACTCTCTTCTGTATATGTATTGACTAAATCTTCCCAGTACATCTTCACATTCGCCTCAGCTGTACCTGTATTCTCGATAGTAAACTTCTTCGTGAGCGATTCTCCGAAGGATAGTTGACCTGTAATCCCTGTATCATTGTCCGCGAATCTAGCACTCACCGTACCCGTGTTAATAGTCGCTTGTTCAGGACTTGTTTCTCCTACTGCGGTAAAGTACGCATACGAAATCGTACCTATTATGGTGAGAATAGATGCTACTCCTACCACCAAACATATCGTTCTCTTCGTCTTTAAATCCATCGTTTTCTTCTCCTATCCTCGTTATGACATCATTGTCATATCTTACTACAAGTATACAACAAAAAGCCTCTAAAAGCAATTTCTTTTGAATACAAAAAATATTCAAATTAACAATACATACGAAAACACCACACAACATTATAAATTATCGGTCTCATATATTTTGTCGAAAAAAATAAAAAAATCTCACTAAGAGATTCTCAAATAAAACGGTTAATTACTTGAATTGTTCGTACATCTTGCTGTTGTTTATTTTTCCATCATTATTATAGCGACCATTGTATTTAATATTTGATTCACCTATCAAAGGAAAATAATATAACTGTCCGATCTCCATATTCGGATAGACTTTTGTGGGTGTTACA
The DNA here is from genome assembly GCA_964553435.1 of uncultured Muribaculaceae bacterium. Taxonomy (GTDB): domain Bacteria; phylum Bacillota_I; class Bacilli_A; order RF39; family UBA660; genus RUG11867. The sequence continues at coordinate 5,957 of CAZKKM010000057.1, forward strand.
CATGTGATACAAAGAGTCCAATTTCCTTTGTATCCCACATCGCCACATCCGGCACTCAGATGCACAGTGAGCCCGATTCTTCCGACTGAACTGCGGCCACTTATCTGACAGGCAAAGTTCTCGCTTTCGGTATATTCGTTCGTTCTTGCCAAATACAAAGTGTTGGGCACTAAAGTATAACCCTCTTCCGGTATCTTAATTTTTTTAGTGGGATTATCCTTTTTGCAATCGAGAACGTCATCCACATGTACTAACAACTCATCGGCCAGTGTGATGTTGTAACTGTTCGGATTTAAATTGCTTTTGTCGAAAGGCTCGATCACGATGTTTCCCGCTTCGACCTCTTTTAAAATTTCATCTCCTGATAACATGACTTCCTCCTAATAGAATTCCTCATCTTCGTATATTCTACTGGCCGTCGTCTCGATCTGACCCAAATATTTGCCGTTGTACTTTATACTTTGCTCTCCGACAATCGGAAAATAGCAGATTTGACATACCTTCATATTAGGATAAATTCTGACCGGTTTTACACAGCAAATTTCCAATGTCCAAGTTCCTTTGAATCCATTATCACCAAATCCCGCTGTGATATGAATCGTGATACCGAGGGCAGCCAAAGACAATCTTCCACATAGAAGTGGAGCAAATCCATTCGTCTCGGTATATTCGACTGTTCTCGACAAATACAACTCGCCAGGCCGCAATATGTAACCTTCCTCTGGAATTATTACTGTTCTCGTTTTATTCGGCTTTTTGCATTCGAGTACATCTTCTTCGTAGATGACCAATTCGTCACCCAAATGAAGATAATAACTGTTGGCACCCACGTTCTTCTTATCGAAAGGTTCGATTACGATATTACCTTCGTCCATTTGTCTCAATATTTCTTCACCTGATAACATAATATTACTCCTTCTTTTTTTATCTTCGTTTATTTTAGATGTCGTCATCTATAGTATTTTTCGAAATAGATTGCTTATCGAACACCATATGAGTCGTTATCTTTTTCACTCTACGACCTCTATAACCATTGTACCAAAATTCTAAAAAAAAGTCTTTACTTTTTTAACTTAAGTTTGACTTAAAACTTACTTATCGCTAACAAGATGAGCTGTGATGATCGTATAACTATGTGCATTGACGGTTATTTCGATTCCGTCTATTCTACAATACCAATTCTTTCCCCTTTTATGGATCTCGCAACGAACATCTAAGATTTTGCTTTTGCAATAATCCACCACATCATCCAAATCCAATTTTAGATTCGCAGCAATTCTGTCCTTGCCCATTTCTGTCGTATGAATGCGAGTGATGTTGGATATTAAAACGTCGCTACTCATATTTTATTTGTTTACCATCCTAGAACAACCATCAGGTATCCTGCGTCCCTTTTTGTAATCGAGAGTTATCTTGTTCAAGATTCCCCAAGAACTGCTAGTCATCTTTTCTATAGTCAAATTGGATTTTTCGATGTAATAAATATCCCCCGTCGCACAGACGTATTTCTCATACCCATCTAATATATCTCTCATCTCTTTTTGCAATATAAAAGATGATCGAAGCGAAGAGATGATTATTTTGTTGTCCGTCACTTCGATATCGTTCGAATACTTTGGCACGACCAACATGTCGATTTTGTCACTACCTTCATATTCAATGCTTCCAAAGGGATAGAACTTGTACACACATAAAACACATATCAAAATTACAAATACCAAAAATAATGTCTTCGTCGACTTTTGCATCGTATCACCATACCTTTTTCAATCATACAACAGTATATCACAATTTTTTACTGGACTCTATAACTTTTTATTTGCCAAGTCACTTATCCCTCAACATTTCATAGTCAATTCCTTATTCTTATAATCGTAATCGATGTCGTCTTTCTCGCGTGCAAGATATCTGACAAACTCTCTTTTGAGATCGATTGTCAATTCTTCCACTTTCTTTCTCCTTTCATTTCGATTTCGAGTATATAAGGACAATGATCAGATCCCATATGATACGTCGCATATTCACACGATTTGATTTTTCCAGCGAGAGACTCGGAAGCAAAAATATAATCTATTCTCCATCCCACGTTGCGAGTTCTCGCTTCGTTTCCGTTCGGCCACATCGAATACACTCCATCCTCGTCATGTAATACTCGAAAAGTATCGACCAATCCACAAGACAATAGTTCATCTATCTTTTCGCGTTCAGCTTCCGTAAACATGTTGTTATTTCTGTTTGTCTTATAATTTTTGACATCTCGCTCGGTATGTGCGACGTTGAAATCTGTACATATAAATACATCTTTATCTAATTTGCCAACTGTTTCGATCAGCCGATCGATGGCTGCAAATTTGTAAGGATGATTTTCTTTCGCTCGGCCACCGTGTGGAATGTATATGTCTAAAAGAACGAAATCTTCATATTCCAACATCAAGAAACGGCCCTCTTCATCGAACCTTTCGAGACCGAAATTTTTCTCTACTTTGCGAGGTTTCTTCTTGCTCAAAACAACTACACCACTATATCCCTTTTTTTCAGCAAAATTGTAATATACTTCATAGCCGTATTCACATGCCAATGTCTCGTTCATCTTTATCTCTTGTAAAGCAATGATATCGGGATCGTATAAATCGACCAACTCGTTTAGATGAAAGCCCTTTTGGGCACTTCTAACTCCGTTTATATTCCAAG
>CAZKKM010000057.1:8657-10632 GCA_964553435.1 uncultured Muribaculaceae bacterium
AGTAACTATTTTCATCTTCTGTTTACATAACTTTCTCTATACTTTTGCCTGTCTCCAAAACATCTTATTATCTTCAAAATAAAATTCTACTCTACCCTCATCTTTAAGATACGTCAGATACGATCTCACCGTACTTCCCACCAAGACGTACTGTGTCTCGTTCATCGCCAATCCGTACTGCTCGAATACGAATTTGAGTATATCTTCGAAACAGCACGGTTCACTCAAGTGACTGTGGATAAGTTCCGATATTTCCACAACTTTTTTTCTATTGACTTCGATTAACTCGTCGATGTTTTCTTTCGCCTCCACGTGTGAAGCAATAAAGAATCTTCCAGATAAACCCTTTAAGAATTCTAAAGTCTCTAAATATCCTTTCACATCGTATACGAAGAAAACTCCATACTTCTTTATCGTTTCTTCGCTGAAAACTGAATCACCTAAAAAATATACTCCATCATCTGTTGCCACCCCGATCATCGAAAAGAAATGTCCCGGCAAAGCAAAATACGAAAGACCTTTGGGCAAGTTATCTTCTATCGGCATACATTTCGAACCTTTCGCCATCAAAAACTTTCCTCTAAGTTCTTTGAAAGGATATCCACCATACAAAAATGATGGTTCCAATAGAGGATATTCGGTAAATGCCAACTCCAATTTATTTGCCAGTACCTTAGCTCCAGTGCGATTCTGAATCACTTCGTTTCCTCCTATGTGATCTGCATTTGAATGAGTCGAAATGATTCCCTCGACTTTCCACCCCTGCTCCTCTATGATCTTCAATACTTTCTTTCCTGCATCTTTGTCGTTTCCAGAATCGATGAGATATACTCCTTCCTCGCTCGTCCTATATATTCCGATGTTCGTCGCATTTTTTATATAATAAGTTTTTGCTCCCACTTGTACCAATTCCATAGATTTTTTGCCTCCTAGATACTTATTATACCAGTGTCCCATCCAAAATAAAACCCACAAAATTGTGGATTCTATTTTCATTTTTTGAAGATAACAAAGACGATTAGTCCGACCACTATGACACCTGCGATGACGAACACTAACATACCTGGAGAAAAACTTCTTTTTTCGATTTTTGTATCCACACGAGACTCATCCTCTATAGGATTTTTTTCCATCTCTTCGAAGATATCATATTCATCCTTCGATTCGTAAACTTCGTCGATGGCCGCAAGTATTTTATCTTTTGTCTTATCACTGAAACCTCTAAAGTGATTGTTGCCGACAATGATGAGAGGCACTCCAGCTTTTATATTCAAATATTCAGTCGTCTTTTTATATAATTCGTTGTTGTCGTCATTTCCAGTAACTTCCAAAGATCTCAACTTGAATTTATATCCGTATTCTTCGCCTATATCGTTCAACCACGTTATCGCGTCATGACAATGCTCACATGTCGTCATACGAAAAAGATATACTGTCGCTTGATCTTTCGTCTCCTTATAATCTGTCGCTTTAAAAGTCAATCCGATGCTCTCGACAGTCTCTCTAAAATCGCGAACCTGAGTGTCAGCCAAGACTCCCATCGGAAATAAAAGACTCGCACACATAATAGCTATAATCATCTTTTTCATAAAGTATCCCTCATTTCTTCCATAGATTATAACATACGATAACTTCGTCTGCAACTTAAATAAAAAGCACTTCTATCAAGTGCATTTTATATTGTTGCTCAAAGTTCGAGCTTGTCATCAATCTAATGCCTCTAGTGATCAGATACCGAACCCCTACAAACACAAGTTATTCCACCTCAAGTATGTGCTCAAGTAAGGCAAAATTAAATCGAACCATGGGGTTCGGATATAAGCTTTCTATTGCCCTAAGGGAGGACGTTCAACAACTTTTAAGGCTTAATATTATTTTGATACCTTTCAATTTTCTTAATATATTTTTCCAAATCGATAATAGAAACTCTATTTATAAACTCATCAATCATCTCTTTAGGTAAAATACAATCTTC
>CAZKKM010000058.1:0-10243 GCA_964553435.1 uncultured Muribaculaceae bacterium
TTTTCGCAATGAGTGGAATCAAAACCGCACTTTTTAGAGCTTTTACGGCAATTCCCGGACATACTTGTTATGGAATAATAATGGGATATTTTTTAGGAAAAGCAAAAGTTGCTTCTTTAAATAGCAGAAAAGATTTAGAGAAAAAAAATATTATATTAAGTATTATCATTCCTACTTTAGCACACGGTTTTTATGATTTTTGTATTTTAAGTCAAAATTTATTCTTGGTATTCGTTGATTTAATCTATATTATAGTTCTCTATATTTATATTTTTACGAGAATTAAAAAAATGTCGAATGGAAGTAGAGGCTTGGTTTCAAATAATAGTATGCAAGTTAATAATCAGTCTAATGTTGCATTCGTGCAGAATATGGCTGCTACCGAACATACCAACACAGTTGTAACTCAAGATAATGTTTCCAATATTTCCAATCAAATTCTTCAGCCTATAAATCAGAATTCGGAGCACGATTCGAATCCACCTGTGGTTAGCAATCACAGTAATTTCTGTTCTAACTGTGGTAGTAAAATAGATCAAGGTAATTTTTGTCCAAATTGCGGAAATAAGATTAATTAAAAGTCGAGCCGATAGTTTTCGGCTTTTGTCAATTGTTTGTATATAGTTTTATTTTTACTTGCTTAACCATTTCTTTTATTTTATACTTAGTTTTAGAAAGTAGGTTCATTATGGATAATTTTTTCAGTGATAATGGTAATCAAAATCAAAATAACCAAGTGGTAAATCAGCCATCTGTTGCGTCCGAGGGACTTTCTCCGAATGAAAATCAAAGACAAGGCAATTTTTCTAATCAGCAGAACGTTAACTTTTCAAACAATAATTTTAGTAAAGCAAAAAAACCAGGTTTTTTGAAAATAATGGGAATAGTATTACTGGTTGTAATAGTTATATCTTTATTTTCTAAATGTGGTAATAGTAATTCCAGCATGAATGGTAAGAAAGTTGATATAAATCAGCCCGTTGCGGCAACATTTACCGCTAAAGAGTTAGCAAATGATGAGACAGATATTTATAAAAAGTATATTAATAAAAAGGTCACCATTTCTGGATTAAGTGTTTCGGCGAAAGATGGCTCGACTTTGATTAAGTTACCCTCTATGTTGATGTTTTATGTATCCTGTGATAATGTCGATTCTTTAAATTTAAAAGATGGTGATAATGTAACAGTTACTGGTATTATACTTGATTCTACATATACTAATTACGATTTAAAAATGACCAGTTGTTCAGTAAGCAAAAATTAAGTAAGAGATATATAGGTTTTACTCCCGCCACCAAATTTTGTAGTGCGTCAATAACAGTTGATTATACGATAGGTATAAGATATTGAAACTTTAATTGTTTATTTTTAATCCCATTTGTGCCTTTCAAGAGATTGAAAGGGTGAAAGAAAGAAATGTTAGTATATATGAGAAATGAAGAGATAACTAAAGGAAGTAAGTGGCAACACTTTAAAGGATATGTGATGAAAGTAAAGGATTGCATCTCGTTCTGAAACACTTGAAAAGATGGTCGTCTATGAGCATAGGGACGAGATGTGAGTGAGACCTATTTCGAGCTTTTTATCCGAAGAAGACATAAGCCTCGTGAGGATAATGCAACAAAAGATGCGTACATTGAACTATTTGTTAGTGCTTTTGAAAATTTTTAATAAATTTTTCTCGGTTAGTATTTCAAAGTCAATTCTAAAGTCAATTTTTTTATACAATAAATGGGTTATATCAGTTATTGGATAACCGAAGTCTCTATATTATAAGATGTTTTAGAAGCAGTCTCACCAAAGTCGGTAGTAACTGTAGTTTCGATAAATCTTTTAAAATCGTTTTGACTAAGTTTGCCAATCTTTTTAGGATTGGATACAATTGACTTAGACACTCTCGCGATTTGAAAATTTCTTATGTTTCTTTGATAATCTCTATACTTGATGGAATAGGTGACGATTACTCTTCGTTCTAAATTGCCTATGTTCTCATATACCTTTGTCGTTATTTTTCCGTCTGACGACATTGTATCTTATATTATGGAATAGTGTGTAAAAATTTTTAATTTAGAAATTTTTACTCTCATAAGTAGCCCACCTTATTTGACAAGTTTTTTTCCCGTAGTAAAAGAATCCTTACGGATTCTTATTTTCAAAGCATCAAAGTTGGGTGGAAAAAGATTGAAATTTCCACAGTTTATCTTTGTCTAAAATTAAAATTCTTGAGAAAAATTTCCACAATGTGATATACTTATAATAGAAAAGGAATGATATATATGGGGAACAAAATAAATGTGAACATCAACAATCTCTTCAGCCTCAGTAAAGAATCGGGCATCACTGTAGGAGAACTCGCCCACGATTACAAAAAAGTCACAGGAAATCCAGTCGTAGGGGCAAAAATAGATAACATGCTAGCTGATTTTGATACGAGACTGGATGCTGATGCTCGCGTCGAGTTTTTCGACTATAACGACCCCGTTGGAAACAAGATGTATCAAGCCGGACTCAAATTTATCATGATAATCGCTACTCGTCAGTTATGGAATAAGACGGTCTCGTTCAAGTATTCTATCGACAAAGGAATTTATGCTGAATTCGACAAAAAAATATCCGACGAAGACATCGATGATTTGCGTATCAAAATGGACGAAATAGTCAATTACGATTATCCGATAAAAAAATGTGTCACACGAAGAAACGATGCTATCAAATACTTTCTTTCGACCGGTGAAACGGAAAAAGCCAAAAATGTTGCCAACATACCGAACAGCTTTGTCGAATTATATGAAATAAATCACTCGTATAATTTTTTCTATACCGATATGCCGATAAGCACGGGCGAACTCTGTCTTTTCCGCCTCGAACGAATCGATAAGAACTCGCTCGCTCTCATGTATCCGCGCATCGACACCAATCATACGATTCCGCCATTCGAATACAACGAAAAAATCTATGCCTTGCTGAGCAAATTCAACAAGTGGGCAACAAATATGGATGCGGCATATGCAGCCGATTTGAACGAACATGTCTCACACTCGACGATTCAATCGTTCATAAAGATGAACAACATATTCGTAAACGATGCTCTTTATACCATAGCCAAGGATATCTCAAAAAAATCGAAGACTGTGAGACTCATCCTCATAGGTGGTCCTTCTAGCTCAGGTAAGACGACGAGTGCACATCGCATGCAAACTTATCTTCAAACGTATGGTGTCAATCCGATCGTCATAAGTGCCGACGACTATTTTAAAGAACGCAAAGATAGTCCGAAAGACGAAAATGGCAACTATGATTTCGAATGTTTGGAAGCCCTCGATCTCGACTTGTTCAACTCTCAAATGAAAGACTTGCTCGCAGGAAAAGAAGTCGTCATTCCGTCATTCAACTTTCTTACGGGAGAAAAAGAATACAAACGTGCTCCAATAAGATTGGAAGAAGATAATGTATTACTCATCGAAGGACTGCATTGTCTCAATGAAAAGATGACTGCGACTATACCACGCGATGCCAAATACAAAGTCTATGTCTGTCCATTCACACCCCTGAGTATCGATCGCCACAATCACCTTGCGACGACCGATATGAGACTCATACGTCGCATCGTGAGAGATAATCGTGTTCGCGGATACACAGTCGAAGAAACGATGAAAAGCTGGCCGAAAGTCAAAGCAGGAGAAAACAAATACATTTTTCCGTACACAGTCGACGTCGATGCTGTACTCAATACGGCATATGCTTACGAACTTGGCGTATTGAGAGTATTTGCCGAACCACTTCTCTATAGTGTTCCGATGTCTTCACCTTACTACGAAGAAGCTCGCCGTCTACTCGGCCTATTGCGAAACTTCTTCCCAATCTCGAGCGAATACATCGAAGACGACAACACTCTAAGAGAGTTTATCGGTGGAAGCATATATGAAAAATAGAAAGAAGGATATTACGATGAAAAAAAGAATAGCTATTAACGGATTTGGACGCATAGGCCGTCTAGCCTATAAAGAATTATTGGAAGATGACTACTTGGAAGTAGTCGCCATCAACGATCTCACTTCTCCAGAAGATTTGGCATATCTCGTCAAATATGACACAATTCACGGTCGCTTAGACAAAGAAGTAACCGTTGACGGCGATTGCCTCGTATGTGGTAAAAAAAGGACGAAGATACTCTCTGTTCGTGATGCCAAAGAACTTCCATGGAAAGAACTCGATATCGATCTGGTTTTAGAATGCACGGGAGTTTATACCAAACTCGAAGACGCAAAAAGCCATATCGAAGCCGGTGCCAAACATGTCCTCATCAGCGCTCCCGGTAAAGGTAAAATGAAAACAGTAGTATACGGGGTTAACGAATCTATCTTAGATGGAACAGAAGAAATTGTAAGTGCGGCCAGCTGCACAACAAACTGCTTGGCCCCCGTCCTGAACATCTTACAAAAAGAATGCGGCATCGCATCGGGTTTCATGACCACTGTCCATGCCTATACTAACGACCAAGTCAATTTGGACGTCCAACATAAGAAAGGATATATGACCCGTCGCGGAAGAGCCTGCGCTTTAAATATCATTCCTTCATCCACAGGCGCGGCTGAAGCTATTGGTAAAGTTATACCGGATCTCGATGGAAAACTCCAAGGAAGCGCCCTGCGAGTTCCAGTAGGAGATGGTTCGCTCATCGATCTGACACTCAAGTTAAAAAAACTCATTACAAAAGATGAAATAAATTCCCTCTATGAGAAAAATGCAAACGACGTCATCGGCATAACTTACGACCCGATCGTATCGAGTGATATCGTAGGCTCCCGCACTGGTGCTCTCGTCGACGGTTTGCTCACAGAAGTGTCGAATGTCGATGGAGAACAACTCGTAAAAATCGTCGCTTGGTACGACAACGAGGTAGGCTACACCGCCCAAATGATTAGGACTATGAAACATTTCCTATAGCTTTAGGAAGTCTTTTAGAATAGTTCTCACAGAATTAGAAACTCACAACAGTCAAAACCTGTGTGGGTCTTTTTATTTGTCATATTTTATCATCTTCTGTCGCCCGCGAATAAAGGCTTTGCGAACAACCCATAACACACATGTAGGGCGAAATTACTACTCAAAAATTGACTTTTTTCATAAAATGTGGTATAGTATGCACCGTTCGTTCTAACAGGGAGGTTAGGTTATGAAAATTAAAGTGGCTTCTAAAGCCCTTAAAAGTATGTTGTTATCGGTGATATTGCTATTGCCGATTCACGCAAATTTCGGAATCATTCCAACTGCTAACGAAAGTAATTCCAATGCGGAAACCCTTGCTTACGATGCGGAGGTTCCACCCTCGGCTCAGCCGAAAGTAGTTTTATTGGATATTAAGGAAGAATATTGTGATACAGAATGCTTCTTACGAAAAAATTCGGAAACAGTCGAATTTTTCGCCAAGACATTCGGAATAGATAGTTCTCATATATATGAAGATTTGATAAAAAAGAACGAAAATAGCAAGTATATGGAGAACAACATCGGTCTAATAAAGGATACAAACGGGGTAAAAGAATACGGTTCCTTCGAAGAAGGACTGATAGAATATTTGATATCGTTTGCTAAAGCCAATCCACAATTGGTCTCAAGTGAAGTTCAATCGTATACCGGTTCATCGGAATACATCGTCGATCTCATCGCGTATTTTACAAATATCTATGAAAACGTCGATTATCTGACAGCCGTCTCGATAGGTGCTGCAGAAAGTGGTCACTATCGAGTAAAATATATGTTGGCAAATAACAACATTTACGGTGGAATGACTTACAAGCAGACACTCATCAAGTACAAAAATATCGAATATGGTGTCTTGAGTTACATCCGCCTTTTGTCGAAAAATTATTTCGGTAAAGGCCTTACGACTCTCGAAAGTATAGGAAGAGTTTACAATCCGACATTCGATGCAAACGGCAACAAAGTTGCCAATCCATACTGGTTGAACTTGGTAAACAAAACAAAACTATACTATACAGACACTGCGCCAGAAGTTACGATTGAGCAATTGAATTCATACTAAATCCCGTCTTATACCAAAGCGGGATTTTATTTTGAAAATCCATAAGGATGCATAATCGAGTGGTTAAGTATTGATTACTTGACCAATTTTTTTGTATAATAAAGACATAAAATAGAAAAGGTGATATGATGATAAAATATTTGAAAGATATCGATGTCGCAGAAAAGAGAGTTATTCTTCGCGTCGACTACAACGTTCCTATCGAAGATAGTAAGATTCAAAACACCAAAAAGATAGACGATTCGCTGAAGACGATAAATTATTTGGTTGAGAAAAAGGCCAAAGTAATAATACTATCTCATTTTGGACGAGTAAAAACCGAAGAAGACAAAAAGACAAACAGCCTTAAACCGGTTTTCGATTACTTGAAAAGCCTCGAAAAATACGACATTCTTTTCTCGGCCGTCCCCATGGGAAATATGTTGGACACGATGGCGAGAACACTCGAGCCAGGCCAAATTGTTCTCGTTGAGAATACTCGCTTTATGGACTTACAAGGCAATCTTGAAAGTGAATGCGATGTTCAACTTGCGACTTACTGGGCTGGGCTTGCCGATATCTACATTGACGATGCCTTCGGTTCAATGCATCGCAAACATGCTAGCATCACCGGTATACCCAAATACTTGCCAAGTGCTGTAGGTTTCTTGGTCGAAAAAGAGGTAGAAAACTTGAGACCTCTCATCACCGAACCTCCTCGTCCATTCGTCGTCGTCATGGGTGGAGCTAAACTCGATGATAAAATCGAACTCATATACAGTCTCGCCGAAACGGCCGACCATATTCTTTTGGGTGGTGGTATAGCCAATACGTTCTTAAAAGCTCTCGGTTACGATATCGGATCTAGCCTCGTAAGTACGGAATCACTCCTTAAAGCTCGGGCCATCATTCGAGAGTTCAAAGACAAGATAGTGCTTCCAAAAGATGTCATAACGTCTCCATCTTACAGTGACACCACCTACGAACTCAAGAGCATCGAAGACATCGTTCCCGATGATGTAATAGGTGACATAGGTTCTAAAGCACTCGCCAATTACAAGAAAATTCTCGACTCGGCAAGGACGATATTCATGAACGGAACAGTTGGCATGTATGAACAGAAACCATTCTCCAACGGAACACAAGAAATTTTGAGCATCGTCGCAGGTACATCTGCCAAAAAAATTGTCGGAGGAGGCGATGCAGGAACCGCAGCCAAAAAATTTGGTTACGAAGATAAGATGGACTTCATTTCGACCGGTGGAGGATCGACCCTCACTTACATCGCCGATCGAACCCTTCCAGGTTTAGAGATAATAGGATATAAAAATGAAGAAGATATTGGTTAATCTTAAAGACTGGTTTAACTTATACGAAAACATCGACTTTGCTGAACGAGTAGAGGGCTTGGACGTGACAGTTTTTCCTAGTCTACCATATCTCTATGTATATAAAGATTATAAAATAAAAATCGGCTCTCAAAAAATTTCCTCTTATGACGAAGGGCCTCATACAGGTTCTATAAGTGCAACTCACTTAAAAGATTTTAAAGTAGAAGCCGTTATTCTAAATCACAAAGAATGCCAAATCGACGAGATAGATAAAATTTGTTCTAAAATCGAAAATGCCGTAAAAAATGCTATAGAAGTCGTACTGTGTATTGGCACGATCAAAGAAGATGAGCTTGCTAAGGTATCGACCATATTAGATAGAACGGGTACTAAAGATATCTCCATCGCCTATGAGCCGATAGAAGATATAGAGCTCGATGAAATAAAGTTAAATTTAGATTATATAAAGAAGAGGTTTAAGGACTACACTCTAACATATATATACGGAGGTAATATCACGATCTTTAACATCGAGCAATATGACAGAGAACTCGACGTCGACGGATACTTGATAAGCAGCCATGCTCTCGATGTCGACAACCTCAAAGAGATGATTTCAGTTTTAACAAAAAATGAGGAGTAGTTTAACATATGAATATAAAAGATATTGAACCGATCGAGAGCTGTTCAGTAAGAATTAGAAATCGCGATGAAATACCCGAGCTCGTAGAATTACCGTGCCTAGAAGCATGTTATGCCCTCTACGATAAAAACATATTCACCTATTGGAGTAGTGCTAACAACGATAAACCGATTGCCGAAATAGGCATCCGTATGAGTTGTTTAGATGAAGTAAACACCGCCCACGCAGAAAAACTCATTGCATCCGGTGTCGCTGAGCGCCTGGAAAATGCTTGGGGTTTAGGAAAAAATGAAGTCGGATTGAGCATATCATTCCCGATAGATGAAACTGATACCGTCGAAGATATCAGTGCTAGACTAGTAAACTTGGTCGAGAGTTTTGAACCACAAGACGTACTCTACGGACGTACCGATATCGCCGAGGCTCAAGAACTCACCTCAAAAATAATCGGTTCCAAAGTGAATGCTACTGAAGCTCGAAATATTCTGGAATGCCTAGGCTATTTTATTGACGAGGACGAAGGAATCATTTGGGACAGTATGGAACTTGCCGAAAAACATAAGTCATATCTTGCCGAAATAGATTGTCGCCCCAAACCGATCAAGTAACAAGCACAATCTCACCATATTTCGGCAAGACCACTTGACTTTCCCCTCGACCCATTATACAATACCCATATTATTTTAAGAGAAGGGGATTTTTATGACTGTAAAAGAAATACAAGATTTAAGAGAAAGATTAAATGATATGAAAAGCGCTTATATTGATGCAATAGATACAATAAACCTTCAAATAAGCGAAAATAACAGACAGATAAGCAGACTTCAAGAAGAAAACAAAGGACTTAAAAGACAAAGGGAAAGAGAAAAACAGCATACAGAACCTCATATTCAATCAATACAAAAAAGCTTAAATGAAGAAGTTGGTACACTAAACAAAGCATACGGCAGATATAACGTTAAAACTCTCGGACCAATTATTGCAAAACTGGTTAGTTCCATAACGAGAGAGCCATATGATTTCGAAATAAAAACAGATGAATGGGCAGAAACTTACGTACACGATTTTAAAGTAACATATAATAGAGAAAAAGCAGTAATAGTAAATAAAAAGAACCAAACTTCTTTCACATTCGCAGTGAGCGAAAAGCCACACGATAATGACTTTATCAATGAATGGGGAATTCTATATGATTACGGAAGAGATATCGACAAAGCTCCAAAATCTTATTTCAGTTTTATGGGAGATACAGTTGCTAAATTTGATATCGATAAGGAAAGTTTCGTTTGGAGCAAAATATGGGGTGAAAATGAACCATACGATTTTGTTCAAGATTTCATTTCTTACGTATCCAATTACCGTTTAGCAAATGACATCAAAAAAATAAGTGCTGAAGAACTGGAACAACTTGCTCGTGCTTTTCTGGAAGAACACAAAGATGATTATCAAGAACGCCGTCAAAAAAGACACGTCATTAAACCGACAAAAGAAAAAAAGGGAATATTTCCGTTTTGGCCTAAAAAATGATTAGACTGTTAACTGAACAGGACACTTTTAAACGAGACTATCAATTTGGTCTTTTTTTTGTTATAATACATTTGAAGAGACGAGAGTGTATTAAAATGAGACAAATAAGAGAAGGAGACAAACTTCAAGTACACTGTTATAAACACGATGGAACTCTCCACAGGACATGTGACGAGGCCACCGTATTAGAAATAACGGAAAATACTTTAGTTTGTGCCAATTACAAAACCGAAATAACCGAATCGGGCGGAGTTCGTTATCATACTAAAGAGCCGGCCATTTTGATGTTTTATAAAAACGACTGGTTCAATATCATCGGTCAAATGAAAAAAAAGGGACTTTTTTACTACTGCAACATTGCCAGCCCGTATATTATAGATGACGGACTCATAAAATATATAGATTACGATTTAGATTTGCGCGTGTTTCCTGACGGGTCGTTCAAAGTTCTCGATCGTAATGAATATCGATATCACAAAAAAAAGATGAATTATGGTCCCGATTTAGAACGAGTAATAGAATATGAACTTACCAAATTGATCGAAATGAAAAAAAACGGAGTAGGTGTCTTTAGTAAAGAGATGATAGAACATTACTATGAACTATACGAGAAAATGAAGGCCAAAAAGCCCTAAAAATGTACAAATTTGCACATTTTGAAAAAAAAGGTCAAATGAAAAAGTAAAATCTAGTTTGAAGAAGTAAATTCTATTGTAT
>CAZKKM010000059.1:0-10076 GCA_964553435.1 uncultured Muribaculaceae bacterium
TATAACGAAATATACCTAGGAGGAATAGAGTTGTGTGAAGAAAGAAACTGAAGTAAGTAAAGTAAGTTATAGAAATTGGGTACCAGGCGATACATTTGCAGTAAAAATAGAAAACATTGACCCAAAGTACGATGGCAGATATTTTATCCTAACGTTATTCATACATCCTTATCAAGAAGAGAATCAATATAAAAGTATAAAACATTTCTATGTCAAAATAACAAAAGATGATAAAATCCCGACAACCTTGGAAGAAATAAATGCCTTAGAAGATGTGATTGTCGAAGCAACACCATGGTGCATGAGATGTTACCCTTTAAAAGGATTGGAAACATTTGAAGAATGGAAAGAACGTACAAAGGATAGGAAATTTATCCCGAATGAATATTACTGTTTAAATTCATATTTCACAGAAATTGCTTTAGGACGCTCTGCTAGAAATTTTCAATATATAGGCAATTTCGATATAAAAAGACCTGATGACGAATTTATGAAAGAGCAGGTACAATTATACCTCAATGATAAAAAATACGATTTTAGCTACTTTGTAAAAAAACTAATTGAGAACTATAAAAGCAATAACTTCAAAGACCCTGCCTATTATAATGAAAATCAAAAAAAAGAAAATCTCGGCTCAGACGGTTTATATGATTCGCCAATTCCAATTTGGCGAGAAGCATACGCAAGAATTTATAAAAGAACAGGAATACTTCCTACTGATGACGAAATAAAACAAGAAATAGAAAGAATAAAAAAGGAATATCGATGAGTGATGAAAGAACTATCCAGCAAAAAATAGGATAGTTCTTTTATTACCTTCGTAATTACTAAAAAATAGAAAGGAATAGCAAAAAATGAAAAAATTGAATCAGGTGATAAATTCACCATTAAAAGATTTGACTACATTAACTGTAACTTCTGAATTTGGCACCAGAAGTTTTTATAACCCCATAACAAACCAACATGTAACGGATTATCATAACGGCATAGATTTAGTAGGAACTGATGTAGTTATAACTCCATATAAAGGAAAAATTGCAGAAACCCGTAACACTATAAAAGGTTATAATGCAACTTACTCAGCAGGTAACTATGTCATAATCGAACATGCTCCCGGCATTTACACACATTATTATCACCTCACCGAGAACTCGATTAAAGTACACGTCGGAGATACAGTAGAGAAGGGAACGATTCTTGCGAGAGTAGGATCAACAGGAAATGTAACCGGACCTCATTTACATTATGGTATCAAAATAAACGGTTCGTGGATAAATCCCGAAGACTACCTTCTCGGTCGAAAACAGCTTCTACCTTCTTCCGAAGAACCGCAGGACTACATAATTTACAAAATAAAGAAAGGCGATACCCTATCTGGAATCGCTTTTAATTATGGAACAGACTACCACACTCTTGCCACACTCAACAAAATAACCAATCCCAACCTCATATTTCCAAATCAGGAAATAAAAATCCCACTTAAAAATGTCGCGCCTGTAAAAAAAACTTACAAAGTAAAACCGGGGGACACTTTAACTTCTATTGCCCATAAATACCATACCACATGGCAAAGTATATACGAAAAAAATGCAAAGCTTATCGGAGATAATCCTAACCTAATATTGATAGGCATGGAGTTGACTATATGAAACAAATGACATATGCATGGAATCTTTTCCTGAGCACGATTACGTTTCTTCTAGGCGGAATCGATTCTCTCGTCTTGACTCTCATCCTCGTTATCGTAATCGATTATTTGACTGGACTTCTAAAAGCCATTTATCAAAAAAATTTAAACAGTCGAGCGAGTATTAAAGGCATCATTAAAAAATGCGGTTATCTCTTTATAGTCACATTGAGTGTCTTACTAGACCGACTGCTAGGAGACTCCAGCATGGCAGTTCGCACTCTCGTTCTGTATTTCTTCATCGCTAATGAAGCTCTGTCGGTTCTTGAAAACTGGGGCTCGATGGATTTGCCTTTACCAAAGAAACTATGCGAAGTTTTCGAAAAATTGAAAAACAACTAATCGTAATCTTCCAGAAAGCTCTGTCGAAATTGTTCGAATTCAATACTCACGTTTTTTGATAGACTTGTGCGGAATCGATTCTTCCCCATATTTTAAATAAGCCGCCTTCTTTCTATAGATTTGCCTTTCGGATAATCCGAGTTCACGAACGGCATACCTCATATCTACATTTTTCTGTATCAAATCGTCCAAAACCTTCTTAATTCTTTTGTCCTTCTTATTCAACATCCTTTTTATACATCCTTTCAAAAACATTATAAGACAATTTTCTGAAATCCGATAAACTCAGGTGATGGACTATCGGTTTGAAGTGATTTTCAGTAAAACCATATCTCGACCTTTAAAAAAATGCTCTGTTCTGACACATTAAAAGTCAAATTCTTTCAAACCAACACATATACTTAATCGGTGAAGCAAATGGAAATCCTCAAAGGTGATTATGTGACTCGCAAAAGTTACAATCACGACACGGTATTCAAAGTTCTAAACATCCAAGATGGCATTTATTACTTAAAAGGTGTCGATGTGCGCCTCTATGCCGATGCCACTCTCGACGATTTAGAGAAAGTCACCACCGAAGAAGACAGAGAAGATTACACTCTGCGCGTTCAGGATAAACTCATCTCCGATCGCGACGAATATTTTTACTTGCCTGGCAAGATACTTCACTTCGACGGCGACAACGACTATCTCAACCGCTGTTTGGAATTTTACAAAAAGACCGGCGTACTCGCAGTCGGCAAAAACATAAAAGAAAGCGAGTTACCTAAATGCATCGACCGCTACTTAAAGGAAATCAAACCCGATATAGTCATCATCACAGGTCACGATGCTTACTACAAGAAGAAAGGAGATTCTCACGACTCGAAGAACTATCAAAACTCTTTGAATTTCATAAAAAGTGTCGTGAGTGCTCGCAACTACGAATCGAGCCATGAAAAGCTAGTCATCATTGCCGGTGCATGCCAAAGTAATTACGAAGAACTCATCAAAGCCGGTGCCAACTATGCATCGAGTCCGCGCAGGGTCAACATTCATGCTCTCGATCCAGCGATCATTGCCGTGACAGTCGCTCTAACCAAACGAAGCGACGAAATCAATCTCTTAGAATTGCTAGAGAGGACCAAATATGGTCGCGAAGGAATGGGGGGAATCATGGGTAACGGTGTCATGTACGTCGGTTATCCTAGACAATGAACCCTAAAATAATCAGAGAAAAGCTTATGGCTCATAAAGGAGAACGAGTTCTCGTCAAGATAAACGGAATGCGCAACAAAACTGATAAATTTATAGGTATAATGAAAGAATTCTATCCGCACATTTTTACAATCGAGGTCGACAAGGCTCTCAAGAGTTTCTCCTATGCCGAAATCGAGGGCGGCGAAATTACCCTCACATTTATTTAACTTGCATTTTTATGCAATATGATATAAAATTAAATTAGTTTTAAAGACTTAGAAAGAGAGAGTATTTATGAAGATAACAAAAGTATCTGTACGAAAAGTCGAAAACGGTAATCCGAAAATGAAAGGCTCTGCATATATCGAACTCGATAACTGCTTCGCCATCGAACATATAAGAATTATCGAAAGACAGGACGGAACCTTATTTGCGGCTATGCCGAGCAAAAAAGGTCAGGACGGACAGTATCACGATTCATGCCATCCGATCAACGAAGAGACGAGAGCGATGTTCAATGAAGCTGTTATTGAAGAATATAACAGAATCAAAGATTTACCGGTAGAGGAAACAGAAATAGAAGACTAATCCTCTACTTTTTTTCATATAATTATTTAGGTGATATTATGGATAGAATAGTTGAAACAGGAGGAGTAAATCACATAGTAAATTTAAACGAAAGAAAGAGCATCATCATAACGGGTGTCAAAAAGATAGAAAGCTTCGATAACGAAGAATTCCTTTTGAATACTAACCTCGGTATGATGCACATCAAAGGAGAAAATCTCGAGATGATCAAGCTCGATACCCTCGAGGGAAACGTCTCCATCAAAGGTCGCATCGACGGACTCAATTACATCGAAGACGGGAAAGAGACAAAAGAAAACAATCTTTTCAGCAAATTATTTAAATGAAAATCGAAACTCAATTGTGGTCTTTTCTCGCTTTCTTCATCTTTGGCTTTGCTTTGACTTTGACAGATACTCTTTTTCTCATGAAACATAGGAAATTATGTTATCCGGTTTTCACATCTTTGACATTGATTTTCATGTTTATCATCTATCATATAAACGGAGGATATGTACACATTTATTTTCTCATGAGTTTCATTGTGGGCATTTTCACAAGTAAAATTTCTGTAAAGTACATCGATTTCCTCTTGCATCTGTTGAAAGCAAAATGTAAAAGATGATATAATGCAAAAGAGGAAGAACGAGGCAAAATTATGAAAAGAACAAAAAAAGAAAAGCTCAGACTAAGAATATACCTTCTCACCATCGTGGGTCTTATATCGTTTTTTTGCTACAAAATGAATTACTACTGGCCTCGTATCTTCGACAACTATCAGGAGAAAAAAGAACTCGAACAAAAATATACCTCTCTTCTCGAAGAAGAGGAGACACTGTCTGGTGACATCGTCAAATTACAAGATCCAGAATATATTGCCAGATTCGCGCGTGAAAAATATCTCTATTCCAAAAATGGAGAAATCATAATCAGAATAGTAGAGTGACCCTCTATTTTTTTTAACCTTTTTAACCCGAGATGATATTCCCTTCATAAGTACCTACAAATTTTCGTAGTTTATTTCATTGTAAACTCATCTCTCGATGACGTATAATGAAATTGATCGATGATTTCAAAATGATGATCATCGAAGAATTGTAAATAATACATAAATTGTTAATATATGAGTTAACTATATTTAATGGTATTAAGTTTGAAAGTTTCTTCTTATATAATAATATATATAGATAAAAATTAAGAATAAGAAGGATAGGGGATAGTATGAACGCAGCTGAACTCGTCGGTCTGAATACTAAATGGTACAGATATCAAAACGGATGGACACAAGAACGATTGGCCGAAAAGACGGGCTTCAAAATGGCCTATATCTCGACTATCGAAACCGGAAATGCCAATTTAACTTGTAAGAGTCTCGACAGTCTTGCAAAAGCGCTCGATGTCGACTGCAGCGCTTTGCTGGAAGAGAATACTGCTCGTCGTGCTCAAAAAATACCCAAAAGGGTAGATATGTTCAAACAATGAAATCTTTTCTTAATCAAAAAATGTGAGCTCTTATACTCACGTTTTTTGATTAAGAAAAAATCTTGAAAAAAATTCTATTCGTCATCGATGTCGACTATTCGTCTGATTATAAAGTTTTCATTCAAAACATCGTCATCGACCACATCTATAGAAGAATTCGTATATAGATATATATAACCGTCTTTAAAATAATTCTCACACATGAATGATGAAGAATCCTGTAAGTTTTCGAGACCATATTTTTTATACACATTCATATCGATATCGGTAAATTCTTTGTAGTCATTAGAAATGACCGTTTCAAAATTGCTTTCCTTGTTCCATCTCTTGACCGTCTCGACAATCTCATCTCGAATGCGCTTCTTTAAATAATCATCATCTCCGAGAATATGAACCGCCGCTTCGAATCCTACCACGATTAAAGACATGACAGACGATCCTTTTTTCAAATATTGATCTATTCTCTCCGTCGATGCCAATCTTGCAATCGCCCCGTACTGCCAATGAAGAGGACTCTTACCACTATAGATTCCTTGCAAATTGTGATTGCGGCATAATAATCCTTCGTAGCATATCGACAAACTTTGCTTTAACAAACCGAAAAAATCTTGTCCAGATTCCGTTAAATCTATTGCCAATTTCGCCAAATTGAGAGCGATAGAGCCCTGATTAAATTTATCGACCTCTTTCAAAAAAGCATCGTACCTTTTCTCACTCATAATGGAAAACTCGTTCTCGACTCCGATTATTTCCCGTGTGATATAATCGTACTTCTCTCGTAAAGTCGCATCGTCGCACACCATGTATACGATTTTAGGATAATGTGTGACCGCCAATTTGCCATTTTCATTCTCTATGCCATTGGACTTCTGTTTGACGAACTCGAAAACGAGCCTTTCTTCTTCATTGGTTGTAACTTCTCGCATATCGATTAAAAAATGTACTTTAGGAACGAGTCCACTTCCGATAGTTATAGTGTTTATTTGATAAAGTATAGTCTGTATGCCCGTTTTGACTTCTAAAAAAGCTTGAGTATGTGAAATTGCCTTTATCTGTTCATCTGTCATATGGTCTCTCATCAAAGTCGAATATACACTATACATCTTTTCGAACGTCAGATGATAATATTTGAATAAATCTTTATAATCGATGTAAATATTTCCTGTCTGAGTGCTCGCCAATCCGGCGACTATTTCCACAAGAATATTGC
This sequence comes from uncultured Muribaculaceae bacterium, assembly GCA_964553435.1. GTDB lineage: Bacteria > Bacillota_I > Bacilli_A > RF39 > UBA660 > RUG11867. The sequence continues at coordinate 6,468 of CAZKKM010000059.1, forward strand.
ATGCGGACTGAAATCCTCTGGGCTCGTCTATCTTTATGCCGTTGATGACAGTTCCATTTTCGAACATGTCCGCCAAGTCGATCTTCGCACTATCTATGACGGGCTCGGTAAAATATTCTACATTGCAAAACTCTATATGACCTCTCTTCGTGGCTTCCACTACATTGCGAGGCAATAGCAACCTAAAAGCCAAATCTTTACTTACTTCTCCAGCCATTACATCTCTCTGTCTGTTCGCATCCAAATAATTTCTTTCGCCACTTCCGCCATTTTTTAATATCGACAAAATCGAAGCATCGATCGTATTCGATTGCCTTATAACCGAACGTTTATACCTATATATGATGTAAGTTTTAGCCAAGTGATATTTCTTTTTTTCCATCAACTTGACTTCGATGATATCTTGAATATCTTCGACTAGCATGCGTTTTTTCCCCAACGATTCGATATACTTGATGATGCCGTCGATATCTTTATCTGCGATTCGTTCATCATCCGGGACTTCGTTGTTCGCTTTTCCAATTGCCACCTTGATTTTATCTGCATTGTACTCGACGATACGGCCGTCTCGTTTCACTATTTTCATACTCATTCACCATCTTAATGATAACATAAAATGTCGAATAAAGAAACATAGAAAACTATTGCAAATGCAACAACACTATTTTATAATCGAAGAAAGGAGTCCAAACCATGAAAGAAGCGAATCTTTTTAAAAATGTTCCTAGAGAAGATACTCATTCCCTGATTAAGAATTTGGGCGGAAGACAACTTTTTTTCAAAAAGGATATGACCATACTTTCCAATTTGAACAATGCTAACGAAGTGGGCATCATCATCTCCGGTCATGCCTCTGTCATTCGTATCGATTACAACGGCAATCGCACGATCGTTTCAAACCTTGAAAAGAATGATCTATTTGGCGGGTGTTTCTCAGACTATATGAATGAAGAACTCTCTGTCATAGCAGACGACGATGCCGAAGTTCTCTTTGTCGAATACGATAGACTATTGGGCATGACAGGTAAAAATAGTACCTATCATTTAGTTCTTGTGGAAAACATGATCGAAATACTCATGAAAAAAATAAACGACTATAGCCGCCGCATCGAAGTGTTGAATAAACGATCCATTCGCGACAAACTCTTGGAATTTTTCCACATGCTCGAAAAAGAGCAGTCATCCTCGCGCATAAAACTGCCGTTTAATTACACAGTTATGGCGGACTATTTGGCCGTCGATCGAAGTGCGATGATGCGAGAAATCAAAAATCTCAAAGAAGAAGAAATAATCTCCACAGAAAATCGCACAGTGACATTGATATATAGATGAATTTACGAACACCTTGTGTTATAATACGAAAAAAGAGGAAAAGTTATGGAAAAAATTATAGAGTTCAAAAACACCAATTTTGCTTACAATAATACGAATGCCTTTAACGATTTCTCAATGGAAATCGAAAAAGGAGATATTGTGACCATGATAGGCACCCAAGGAAGTGGCAAATCGACACTCCTCAAGATGTTGTGTCATCGGCTTCCGAACGACTCCATCTATTATAAGGAAAAGAAAATAACATCTTATCCTATCGCCGAACTTCAAAAAGAATTGATAGTCATTTTCGACGAACCACTTGCTACTAATTCCTGTGTTGCCGAATTAAAAAGATTCACGGCCAAGATAGGTCTATCCTCTGCTGAAAGAGAAAGTCGCTTAGAGAAATTTGTCAAGTTTTTCGCAATGGAAAGTTATATCAATAAACCTTTATCGGAATTGACACGACAAGAGCTCTACATGATAAAGATATTGCGTTATCTGATCATCGACCCCGTATTCATTGCTATAGATAACATCCTTTCTTGCACAGGCTCTGAAAATTCAAAACGCATTTTTGAATATATCAAAAAACATGAAATGACACTTTTGAATATAACGACCAATTTGGATGAAGCTCTTTATGGCAATAAACTATTCGTCCTCGAAAACTTCGTTCTCATTTTGGAAGGCAATACACTATCTGTTCTCAAAACTGATACACTTTTAAAAAGACTCGGTTTTAGCTTACCTCTTCCAGTCGATTTGAGCATCGAACTTATCCATTACGATGTTCTCGATAAAATATATACTACTAATGAATCGTTGGTGAATGCCCTATGGAAATAAAGTATTCTAATTTTATACCCGATCCTAAAATATTCGGTACGAACGAAATCGTCGGACTCATTTCTCACAAAGGAAATTTTCTATATGAAAATATTTACGACTTAAAATCCTTTACCACGAGAAGTAAAATGCCTGTAGGTTTCTTTCTTCGGCTTGGAGCGAATGTCCAGAAACGCAAGTTGATATTCGACATGCTGAGTGAATTTGAAATCGACAAAGAATTACAAAAACGAAGTCTTGACAAGCTATCCACCACAGAAAGATTGAAAGTTCTAATCATCAAATCCTGTATCTCACAGGCAAAACTCCTCGTTTTCGAATCGCTCGACACTTATTTCAATTACAAAGACATGATACAAATCATCAAGTCTCTCAAAAACCACATGATGGAGATACACAAGACCATCGTTCTGACGATGAACAAAACTGACAATCTGGCCCAATACCCAGATCGTTATATAGTAGTAGATGAAAACCAAATAACGTATAACGGAAAAAAATTCGATGCCGTTCACGAATCGACTGCTATTAAGAATTTTACTGCCCTCGCCAATGCCAAAGGGGCCAAACTAAAAGAGTACAAGGAGCCGAATGACCTATTGAAGGCCATCTACAGAAGTGTGAAATGACAAAATATGTAATAAACATATCCTACGACGGATCCAAATACTTTGGCCTTCAAAAACTCAAAAATAAACCGACAGTTCAAGGCGAACTCGAAAGTGTCCTCTCTTCTTTAGAAGAACGACAGGTCAAGGTTTTCTCCGCTGGTCGAACGGATAGAGGAGTTCATGCACTAGAACAAATATGTTCATTCGAGCTTCACAAAAAGACGACCCCGTTTCGCCTGCGCTACTACTTAAATCGAGCAACTAATTCGCATCTTTATGTAAAAACATGTGAAATTTGTGAAGACAAAGACTTCCATCCACGTTTTTCTGTGAAAAAAAAGACTTACAAATATATAATAAATGTGGGAGCATATGATCCGATCAAAACGGACTATCTTTATAACTTCAATGACACGTTAGATACAAAGGCCATGAGCGAAGCAGCTAAAGCCTTTGTAGGGGCGCATGATTATAGAGCATTTGTCGTCGGTAAACATGAAAAATGTGACTCGATAATCGACCAATTGAGCATTGCACAGAAAGATGACACAGTGACTATACGCATCACTGGTAAGGCCTTCTATACTTACATGGTTCGCTGTATCGTCTCAACTCTCATTCTTGTAGGTCAAACGAAACTTACAAAAGAAGACATAATCATCATGCTCGAAACAGGTAAAAAAGTTATCGAATTCGCACCGGCTCCTCCCGGAGGTCTCTACTTAGAAAAACTCGAATACTGAATTAAAAATAAGCAAGAAAAGCTTGTTTTTTTATGCACTTTCAAAAATCGGTCGATCTATTGACAATCGATATACACATCTGATACACTTAG
>CAZKKM010000060.1:0-9987 GCA_964553435.1 uncultured Muribaculaceae bacterium
CATATTTTATTGTTTTTGTCAAAAGAAAGATAAAAGTGGTAAATTAGCAGTAAACTGCCATAGAGAACTTTTGCATAAGCCCATAAAATAAAGGGCATCATAGTTTAAATTCCAATTTTTCAATAATAAAAAAAGAACTCGCCCATACATAGAAAGGTGTGACGAGTTCAACAAATTGATGTATACATATGTACACATCGAAGTTCGAAAAAAGCAAAGAGGCGAAAGCAGAATCGAGCATTGCTTAAAGTTATAAGGGGGTTTAGGTAATGCTAAACTTTCGATTCCTCTTTGCTATTACCATTATAAATGAAAATCAATTTCATTTCAACACTTGTCTCGCATTTTTACATACGAATGATTGAAAAGTTGTTAGAACATCCGATTTTCTATTTCAATTTTTTCCATTTCCAATCGCGAACCTCTTCGATATCGATACCTGTTTCACCGATCGTTTTCTCATGTTTTTTCAACATCTCATTACAATACTTCTTGAGTAATGTCGCTTCTTTTGGATATTTATCCATGTATTTGAGAACATCCAAGATGAGATGAAAACGATCGATGTGATTTTGAACTCTCATATCGAAAGGAGTCGTGATCGTTCCTTCTTCGTTATAACCATGTACATGCAAATTTTGGTTGGTTCTATTGTATGTTAGTTCGTGTATCAATGACGGATAACCGTGGAAAGCGAAGATAATCGGCTTCTTCTTCGTGAACAGTGCGTCGTAATCTTTATCGTTCAAGCCATGCGGATGAGATTTGTTCGACGAAAGTCTCATCAAATCGACGACATTCACCAATCTCACCTTCAATTTAGGTATGTACTCATCGATGATAAAAACAGCTGCAAGACATTCCAATGTCGGAGTATCTCCCGCACAAGCGAGTACGACATCCGGTTCCTTTCCACCATCGGTCGATGCCCAATCCCAAATTCCGACACCGGAAGCACAATGGGCTACTGCTTCTTTCATCGAAAGCCACTGAGGACGCGGATGCTTTGATGCGACGATTACGTTGATGTAATCCTTCGTCTTGAGACAATGATCGACAGTCGACAATAAAGTATTCGCATCGGGTGGAAGATACATTCTCACGATAGATGCTTTTTTTGTCACCAAATGATTCAAAAGACCGGGATCCTGGTGTGTATACCCATTATGATCTTGCTGCCAGCAATGACTCGTGAGCAACAGATTCAACGAAGAAATGCTCTTTCGCCAAGAAAGCTCGCTCGTAACTTTCAACCATTTGGCATGTTGACTTATCATCGAATCGACAACCCTTATGAATGCTTCGTAAGAATCGAACATTCCATGCCTTCCCGTCAAAATATAACCCTCCAACATTCCTTCACAGACATGCTCAGATAGCACGGAATCGACTATCGCTCCTCGATTATTCAAAAACTCGTCGTTCGCAAACTTCACACCGTTCCATTGACGGTTCGTCACTTCGAAAAGCGGAGCCATCCTGTTCGACAAAGTCTCATCGGGTGCGAACAATCTAAAATTTGCGACCTCATCGTTCATTTTGATGACATCGCGAAGATATGTTGCCAAAACAGTCATATCTTGAGCTTCTACATTCCCATGATTGACTTTCAAACCGTATTTCTTATAATCCGGTAAGACTAAATCTTTTAAAAGAATTCCACCGTTCGTATGAGGACTTGCGAACAATCTATGATCCTCATCCGGTAAAATACTTTCATAAGTCGATTTTAACCGTCCATCCTCGTCGAACAACTCTTCGGCATGATAACTTTTGAGCCATGCTTCCAATATATCGATGTTTTTGCCGGTCACTCTATCGATCACGATCGGAACTTGATGAGCCCTGAACGTGCCCTCTATCTCTTTTTGTTCGACTATTTTTGGACCAGTCCACCCTTTTTTCGAAATGAATACGATCATCGGATACTCGGGTCTCTCCACGTTGACATTTTTATTAGCCATTTTCTTGATAGCCTTCAAATCCTTGACAATTTGATCCATCGTCTCGGCCATTTTTTCGTGGGCCGACTTCGTGTTTCCAACTTCGACAAAATACGGATTCCAACCGCATCCCTTCAAGAAACTTTTGAGTTCGCTGCGGGGAATACGCGACAAGATTGTCGGATTTGAAATTTTGTAACCATTCAAGTGTAAAATCGGCAACACTATACCATCCGTCTTCGGATTCAATATCTTATTCAAATGCCAACTTGTCGCCAAAGGCCCTGTCTCAGCTTCTCCGTCGCCGACTATGCAGGCGACGATTAAATCTTTATTGTCCAAAGCCGCTCCAAAAGAGTGAGCAAGAGAATAACCGAGTTCACCTCCTTCGTTTATCGATCCCGGTGTTTCGGGGGCGACATGCGAAGATATTCCTTTGGGAAAACTAAACTGTTTAAAAAGTTTTTGCATTCCCTTCTCATCCTGAGTGATATTCGGATAATATTTCGTATATGTCCCTTCCAAATAACAATTCGATACGGCCGCATTCCCCCCATGACCAGGCCCGACGACTAAAATCATATCGAGATTGTTCTTTTTTATTATTCGATTTAAATGTGTGATGATAAAATTTTGTCCCGGAACGGTTCCCCAATGTCCGACGACATTCACTTTGACGTCATCCAATGTCAAAGGATTTCTAAGAAGCGGATTGTCGAGCAAATAAAGTTGCCCTAAAGAAAGATAATTCGCTGCTCGAAAGTAACCATCCAACTTGTTCAATTCTACATTCGAAAGTGTTTTCATATATTCCCTCTATTCTCATATTTTCATATATCCATTATAAAGTAAGTATCGAATTTATGCAACAAAGACAACTTCGACATCTAAACATTTACATAAACAAAGAACCACTCTTTACAAGTGATTCTTATCAATAATTGGGAGTTATCGTCGCCTTAAAACCGTAGTAATTGTTACCGGAACCATCAGTTTTAAACGTTATGCGCAAAGTATCTCCTGGAATGGTGATAGTCTCTGTCTTTCTGGTTGTACCTCCATATTTACCATACTGTTTATTGTCTTTGTCATATAAGTATATCCAATCGTAAAATGTACTCTCTGTCTGATACTCCAATATGACTGTTAAAGATGTTGCTCCATCGAAAGTATTATTTAGATATTCTTGGTTGTCGAGACTATTCGGATATGGATTGTGTTCGGATTCGACTACTAATAAATCGATTAGAACAACGTCACTTATCGTTACATTAGTACCAGGCATCTTAAATGTGTTTCCTATCTTCAATTCTCCATTTACTTTAAATGAAGTTATGACTTTACCTTCGACAGTCGGAGTCAAAGTAATTTGTTTAAGTCGATATCCTTCATTACTGCTGAGAGTTATATCTGTCACATCACTTAAAATAATCGAATATATTGATTCCGGTTGACTTGCTTTAATGACATTAGAAGATGAAGATTTTGTTGCAATCATGTTATCCACTAAATCAGAAGCATCGGATGTATAATTGACTATTATTTGAGCTCCTGGTGCTGTAGCAGCAGACTCAAACATTTCTGCATAGTTAGTACATTTAGTTCCTATAATCGTAATAGTTGCCGTAAGGTTAGTACATCCTTCAAACATGCCATGTTTATAACCTACAGTTGAACCAAAATCAGTAACATTGCTCGTATCGAAGTTACTTAAATCCAATGTTGTAAGACTACTACAATTATAAAACATACCACTTATATCGGTAACATTGCTCGTATCAAACCTACTTACATTCAAGGTAGTTAAACTAGTACAGTTTTGGAACATATTGCTCATGTCAGTAACCATACTTGTATCGAAATTACTCAAATTCAATGTTGTAAGACTACTACAATCCCTAAACATATAAGACATGCTAGTTACATTACTCGTGTCGAAATTACTCAAATCCAAAGTTATGAAACTACTACAATCATAGAACATATTGCTCATGTCAGTAACCATACTTGTATCGAAATTATTGATTAATGTCGTAAGACCGCGACAACCAGAGAACATATGGCCCATATCGATCGTATTGCTCGTATCAAAACTGCTTAAATCCAACGTCATAAGGCTGCTACAATAACCGAACATAGTTTTCATATTAATAACTTTACTCGTATCAAAATTACTGACATCCAATGTCGTAAGGTTACTACAACTAGAGAGCATTGACTCCATTTTTGTAACTTCTCCTGTATCGAAGTTACTTAAATCCAATATTGTAAGACTACTACAATCATCGAACATAAAACTCATATTAGTAACTTTACTCGTATCAAAGTTACTGACATTTAACGTTGTAAGGCTGCTACAATTTGAGAACATAAAAGACATATTGTAAACCTGCCTAGTATCGAAGCCACTTACATCTAGTGTCGTTAGATTGCTACAGTAAAAGAACATGGAACTCATATTTGTAACCTTACTCGTGTCGAAGTTACTGACATCCAATGTTGTAAGACTACTACAATTAGAGAACATACCGTCCATATTAGTAACTTTATTTGTATCAAAGCTACTTACATTTAATGTGGTTAAATTAGTACAGTTTTCGAACATATCACTCATATTAGTAACATTACCCGTGTCGAAGTTGCTTATATTTAATGTTGTAAGACTGCTACAGCCAAAGAACATACCATACATATCGGTAACATTGCTTGTATTTAAATTCTCTAATCCTTCTATACTTTCTAATGATGAAAAGTTATAAAATAAATATCCACTGTATTTGTTGGCTATAGTCTTACCATTCGATTGAATATATGCTACATATTTTGTACTGTCTTCACTATCCGATACTAGATAGCTCATGACACTTTCGTCGCCATCTTGTGATATGTCATAGGAGTAAGTAGCATTTTCTTTAGGATTGATACTGGTTTCGAATACTACCTTTTTGATGTTTGCTTTATGAGCCCACAGTTTGCTACTTTCATTATAACTGACAGCCTTCAAAGGCGAAGAAGGCTGAGCTTCGTTTATGTTCGACTCTAATGTGTTTTGTAAGTATCCACCTTTCAAATCGAAACGAACAGTCTCACTGCTAGCCCCGGTATTTTTAATGACGATATTGATGTTGATGATACTGTTGAGTTCACCTATTTCTCCCTGTACATTCTGCTCCATATTTCCGACATAATAAACTTTCAGATTGGGGTTATCACTTATATAGTCCAATGCATATTTCGTGTTTTGTGCATTCAGACTCTTGAGATCTAAAGTCAACTTTACAGTCTTCCCGGCCCCGACAGTTATGGAATTGTTCTGAAAGTTCGTATCCGTACTCGTAAGTTCATAGTTCAATTTGGCAATACTGATCGTCGCGGCCGAAAGAAATTTGCTTAGTGCAAAATAGGAGTACGTTCCGCCGGTGAAGAGACAGAATGCCGACAAAAAGACGGCCACGGCAAAATACCTGGCTTTCGTCCTATCCATATATTTGAGTTTTCTTATCGATTTCTTAATCGAAGTCGATATCTTTTGTAAATGACTTTTAGAAGAGTCTAAATGACCCCCCCCCCGAACTTGCGTTCGAGCACCGTATTTTCATAAAACTTTTCTCCAATCTTTGTGACTTTACTATGCCTTAGTCTACATAAAAGTATACAATAAAATCTTGATAATCTCAAGGACATAATCCAGAAAACAGATACCCTTCGCTCTCTATATTTTCTTTTGCTCTACGGCCATTCTTTCTTCAACTTCTCTTTTGAATTCAGGGTAAACTTCTAGCATATCGCTTAATGCTCCTTTTAATCCAGATTTCTCAAACCCAATGTATTTGTCGATCAAATCCGAATTGTCTAAAGGCACCGCTTCAGGTCTATCGGGATAACGATACACCGTGACATTTCCTTTCTTTTCTTCTTCCTCGATTGCTTCCATGACATTCGGTATGTGCACCACACACAAGGGCTCTAAATTCTCTTTGAAAGAGATGACCTCTTGTGACCAAAGATAATCGTAATGTTCAAAACTCTTGCCATCTAATTCGTAAAGAAACCCTTCCTTGTCATAAAGAGCTTTCAAGATTCCGGGCCTTCTCTCCACCAATTCGAGTTGCCCATCGCGAGTAGAAATAACCGTATCCAAGTCACCTCTTCCTTTACCCATGAAAAGAAGTGCGACAGCCTTATTATCGGTCGCATATATACACAACTTCTGATGAGTGCTTCGTCTTGCTTTCAACTCTTTTATATCGCCACGTGGGCTTCCATGATAAACTATTCCTTCCATTCTCATTTTCCTTTCAAAATAAACTTCATAAACTACTATTGCTTTCCAATACTATTATTTCGCCATTCTCTGTCAATTTTATTAAATCGCCATCTTTTAAAACCGTCGTTGCGTTCTTACACCCTACGACACAAGGAATTTTCATTTCTCTTGCAATGATACTCGCATGGCACGTCACTCCACCCTCATCGGTGACTATTCCTCCAGCGATCTTGATGATTTCGGTAAACTTCGGTACGGTCATAGGTGTTACTAAAATATCTCCTTTTTGAAACTTATCGAAATCTTTCTCTTTGAAGATGAGACACACGCGACCTTGTACACTTCCAGCATAGGCGACATCTCCTTTAACGTCGCCTTTAAAATCTTCCTTCACCACATGCATTCCCCGCTTTTCGAGCCAATTATCGCAATCATCGGTCTCGTACAATTTATCGAAATAGATATATCCCTCTTTTCTCTTTTTTAAAATTTCGATATTCAAATTGCCCGCAAGGGCTTCCTTTAAAGTCATATAATCGACATAATCCTGGAATTCTTGCGTTACAAAAGTTTTTAAGTGCTTTAGGATATGTTCTACACCATCGTGTACGAGTTTATCGTATTTGAAACGAAATTCGCTCAAAAACTCCTTTACTCTCAAAGTGACATCATCGAAATGTCCAACCAGTTGTCCGAGACTAGTAAAAGGCATGATCTCTATGAGTTTTTCGCTGAGTTCGTAAGTTTCATTCTTAGATATATCCGTATCGAGCAATTGCTCTATTCTAGCGATACATGGTTTTATCTCATTTTCATAAGCATTTTTAATTTTATCGAAGTCCAAATCCAAATAATAGAATATCTGTCGTGGATCCTCTTCCAAATCGAACTCATCGTAATAAATTTTCGTATTTTCGAGTATACGATCGTATATAAATAACGGTCTAAAATAATAAAGTCCCCGTGTCAATTTTAAAATACCTTCGTATTCACCGCGAGCATTTATCTCGACCTCGACGAGCGATATCGGTCTTGTAATAGCAAGAGAATAATCGATGCGCATTTTAGCAAAAGCCGTTATTGGTCGTGTTTGCAAGATGAAGATTTCTCCGTTTTCTATAGCAAATTCGACATCGACTGGGCATCCAAATTTCTCCTCTATCTCGAGAACGATTTTTTCTAACTCGGAAATATAATTATCATCGACGTCATTCGAACCTATCTTCAAATCTGTTCGAAGTGTTTGTCTTCTCACCAAATACTTTACGGGTGTAATTTTCCCTGAAACGAGATTCTCCCCAAGACCCTTCGTCACTTCGATGACAGAATAATTGCCGGTTCTGCTCAATGGATCACAAGAGAAACAAACTCCAGCATAATCGGCCTGTATCATTTTTTGTATGATTACGTTCATACCATAAATATCTGCGAGCTTTTCGTATTCACCGACATTTTTACTATAAAAAGATAACCAGCATGCCTTCACATACTTTTCGATTTCACTCGGCAAAACATTTAAAAAACTATCGTACTGACCTGCAAAAGACTTCTTTTGCCCATCCTCATTTTGGGCCGAAGAGCGTACCGAGACATGTTGACAATTCAAAACATCTAAACCTCGTCTTATTTTATCGATAGTCTCTTCGTCTATTGAAGCCAAAGCAAATTTTTTCTCTAATTCCTCTCTTTTTCCATCTTTTAATGATTTTTTTACTGCATCTTCCAAATCGTTTGCTTTCAAAAACTTTCTATAGTCTTCTGAAGTCACGATGAAAAACTCCGGCACATTGAATCCCGAATTTTTTAACTTTATCAAAGAATCGGCTTTACCTCCGTACATTTGATCATCTACTTTCTTCGACTATTATACCAAAAAAAAACGGATGAGTAAATCCGCTCTCATAACTCTATCAGTTCGTATTCTTTATTTCCCGCGCCAAGTCTAGCCGCTGTTTCGATTATTTCCGTTCCTTTTCTCGAAGAGATGCGCTCTAACAATTTGTCTTTTCCAACATCCTCACTTGCTGTGACAAAATCTAAACAAGCCTTATCTATAGCCACCGGATCGGTACTTGCCAAAATTCCGATATTTTCCATGACTGGCGCAGAAGCATTGCCATCGCAGTCACAATCTATTGAGATATTGACCATAGCATTGACATAGGCGATTTTTCCGTCAAAATATCTGTGAACACTTGTCGCCGCATCGCCCATAGATTTTACAAATGCAAGTTGATCTGTAGCAAAATAATTGCCTTCAGCATTTCCAGCTCCATGTATGTAAGCCTTTCCGTACGAAGAAGCTACACCGATGGATAGTTGTTTGAGGGCTCCTCCGAAGCCGCCCATCGCATGTCCCTTGAAATGTGACAAAACGAGCATCGAATCGTAATTTGCCAAATTCTTACCCACATAGTTTTTCTTTATCTGTTCACCATCTGGAATATCCAACACCATATCTGGACCTTCGGCATCCATGATATCGACATCGAAATACTTGCTCCATTCGTGTTCTCTCATGAGTTCGATGTGTTTCTCCGTCGTGTTGCGAGCTCCATCGTAAGCTGTATTACATTCGACGACCGTACCACCTACATGTTTGACTAGTTTTTCGACGAACTCCGGTCTCAAATAATTCTTGTTTCCTCTCTCTCCGGAATGTAACTTCACTGCTACTCTTCCTTCTAATTTTACTCCCAAGGCATCGTAAACCTCGACTAGACTTTCTGGCGACACCTCTTTGATGAAATATACCTTTGCTTTTTCCATGATCTTTTCCTTTCTAAATTCACAAATCAATTATACTATGTAAAGTCCACTTTAGGTCAAGAAAATTTGTATATTTTTCTTAAATATGTCAATCGACTCATTGACTTTTTTGCCACTTCCGGCATTTTAGTTCATTCAAACATTTTTATAACTTTATCTAAATCTTTAGATGTCTTTAAATCTGAATAATCAGATAATTCAAAATTTATATATATAATATTTTCATCTTTAACGTCTGACTTTCCTCCTGTACTCATTATATATCATCCATCCAAAAAAGATTATATTTGTCTTTTACAGAAGACAAATATAATCTTTTTTGGAATTTTGTAGTATAAAACCATTTTAATATAGATACTTATTGTTTCATATTTTTATAAAATAAATATTCTACTTTCTAGTATAAAAAAAATAAGGATTACACTTCGAATGTGGTAACTTTTATATCTTCTTTAAAATACTGCGCAATATTTCATTATCTTCTATTAAGGTAATTGCAAAACATTTTTACCTAAATCTTTAAATGATAATCCACAATGATATATGTTTTTTCTATCGATGATTATAAAACGGTCATGAAAAATGTTATTTACCTTCAACATTATATTGTTTACTTAGTAATTATGAAAACTTTATTGTTAATCTATGAAACAATATTTAATAGGTTTCATAAGTAAATAGGCATCATATATTTGGCCCTTAAAAAATATAGCATTAACTTATTGTTTTTCTTGTAATTTATCGAATAATATTTCTAAATGATGTTCTTAATACGGCCGATAACATTGCGACTCCTTGTTCTGTGAAAGCATATGGCAAACTTCTAGTCATATTATTTGCGGTCCCAACTTGAAACCGCAAATTGTTATACTCATCTTCCGTTAACTGAAACATGAATCTTTCTGGAAATCTGTTGATATGTCTTTTTACAGCTTGATTTATTGTTTTAGTTCCATTTGCACATTTATAAAGTTTTGCCAAATCAGAATCTAACATTACTTGCTTTCC
>CAZKKM010000061.1:0-9870 GCA_964553435.1 uncultured Muribaculaceae bacterium
GATATATCTTTTTTTATTAAAAAAAAAGCGATTTCGGACATCACTTTATTTCTGATAAACGTTGTAAAGCTTCATCGAAGGTATGGACTCCTAAAAGGATAATATCCATCTCTTCTTTTTCTTTGACTTCCAAAGCTTCATCATAGTTTTCTTGTGGACAGATGAAAACTTTGGCTCCGTCTTTATAAGCACCCAAGAGTTTGTATTTGACTCCCCCTATTTCGCCTACTGTACCATCTTTGTCTATCGTACCAGTTCCCATTATAGTGTTTCCCTTAGTTATATCTTCGCTTTTTATCTTGTTGTAGATTTCCAAAGCTGTGATGAGACCTCCAGAAGGACCAGATTCGCTCGATTTGGTTTTCACTTCGATTTTGAAATCTGTATCGAAGTCGACGATCGTCGCGATGGATATACCTATTTTTGGTTCTCCTGATAAGTCGATGATCGTCGCATCGTCGTATTTTATTTTACCATCTCTTTTATATTCGATGCGAATCGTGTCTCCGACTTCTTTTGTCGAGATATGTTTTTGGAAGTTTTCCAAAGTTGTATATGCACGACCATCTACAGATATTATTTCATCATTGTAATGTAAATTTGTCTTGGCCTCAGCACTTTTATATGTCACGACATTATGAATAGCTTTTTCTTCAAAGTCAATTCCTGCTTTCGTATAAGCGACATATTCGGCATTACTGATGGCTTCGCGCATGTAAATCTTGTCTATTTCGACGGTCTCATCGAAATCGGCATCTTCGTAAGTTAGACGGTCTGTCGAAACTACATCCCAGTTTGGCATTATTTTGGACAATAACAAAAAGGGCAAAGAACCACGGACCATACTGACATATGTCATAGAAAGAGATCCTTTCTCCTCGTAAGTGTTTTCTCCGCTTATGCGTTCACTCATGTTGACGTGTCCGCCCGGTGTGTATATGACGTATGGAAGTTCGTATCTCATCACGAAGACGAAGAGGACGATTACGAGAAGAGATTTCCATTCTTCTTTTATAAATTGTTTCATCTTTATGAACATAGTTTCATCACCTACTTATATATTATAGCAAATTTGAGGTGCAATTTATGTGAAATTTTTTTCTTTTTTTCATATATTTTACTGATGAAAAAATATATAACCTATTTTGCACTATTTTTTTGGAGTATCGCATTCATACTGATATTCAAGTATTCTACTCTCGTAAAGGAGTCGATCGTCGATTCTTTGACTTTATGGGCGACGGTTTTGATCCCATCGATGTTGCCGATTTATATAGTGACGGATTTGTTACTAAATTATGGGCTGCAAGAAGTATTTTATAAATTGTTCAAATCGAATACGATTCTTTTGGTACTCATATCTCTTCTGTCCGGTACACCGACTAATGCCAAGTATATAGTCGAATTTTATGAACACGGTTATATTGGAGAAAAGACGGGCAATTTTTTATTGCTCTTTTCCTATTCTCCGAATCCTCTTTTTGTCATTGCGTTTTCACCTGATCTAGGAGTCGCTATGACAGTTCTAAGTTACATTTATTTGTCAAATTTGGCAATATTTTTGATTTTTAAACCGAAGTTTTCATTGGAAAAGAATAGGCCGATATCGGCAAGTAAGTCATCGTTCATAGATTGTTTGTCATCTTCCATCATGAAATCATCCGATGTTTTGATTCTCATATTGGGAGTCGTGGTAGTTTATGGAATCGCGAATAGCTTTGCCGGAGTCTTCGGCATAGATTCGTATTTCTTTTCATCACTTCTCGAATTGACAAATGCACTCAACATTATAAAAATGCATGGCTTTTCGTTGTTGTGGTTCATGTTTGCCTGTACTTTCGGCGGATTGAGTATCCATACCCAAATAAGAAGCATCTTAGAAGGAACACCACTAGCTTACAAATACTTTTCTATAGGGCGACTTTTAGCATCACTTCCCCTACTCGGTCTCATCGTTTTTCGGTAAACCGACTGTTTTCAATTCTACGTTATTTATTTCATCGAAACGTTTCGTTATCTTGTCAGTCGTCGTGTGAATGGCCAAAACATCTTTATTTACTGCTTCTATCGACTTCGAAAGATGATCCCAACGATCCTTATATCTAGTAAATTCGATTCCCAATTTGGCAAGTTCGGAATGTATAACTTTTGCATATTTATCTCTTTCCATATCTTTGATTATCGTGCTTATGATAGTCAGTGTACTCATGAGTGTCGTCGGTCCTGTGATCCAAACGCGACGGCGATATGCATAATTGAGCAAATCCGGATGGTAAGCATTTATTTCAGCGAAGATGGCTTCAGCCGGAAGAAACATTATCGCCTGAGTAGAAGTTACATCTCTTATGATGTATTTACTGCTTATCGCATCGATGTGTTTTTTCACATCATTTTTAAAGAGTTTCGTTGCTTCTTGTCGCTCGTGTGAAGATCGATTTTTGTCTATCATCATTTCGTAATGTTCGAGCGGAAACTTGGAGTCGATGCCAATCGTACCGAGCGGTTTTGGTGCGAAGAGCACTGCATCTACGATGGTCGAATTGGGAAGTGTATATTGCAATTTGTAAATCTTATCGTTCACTTCTCCAAAGATGCTTGCGAGAATTAAAGCAAGATTCGTTTCGCCGAAGATGCCTCGCGTCTTCTTATCCGTCAAAATCGATTGAAGGTTCACGATATCGCTGGAGAGTCCTTCTATTTTCTTTTGAGCTTCATCTATCTTCGAAAGCCTTGCGAGGACATTTGCAAAAGTCGCATTCGTCTTCTCGAAATTGATATCCAATCTTTCGTTAACCTTTTCGTTGATCAAGTTTAATCGACGTTCGATAATCAAGTTTTGACGTTCGAAATCTTCACTTAGGGATTTGCTGAAATCGTATTTGAAATCACCGATATCTTTAGTGACATTTTTCTCGAGACTGCTCATGCGATCTACGATGTCGAGATTGTCATTTTTTCTAAATAGGCCGACTAACTCCAAGATAATTACAGCTATCAATAAAATCGTCATTACATATTCCATACTACTCTCCCTTTTATTCCATATCGAACTTTTTACTGGCTATTTTGCTAGCCGCGTAAGCAATTGCGACGAGAACGATCACTCTTAGCAAGTATTCTGGGTGTGTGAGACTGTCGATGAGAGTCACCCCTAAGTATCCCCAAAAGTAGACCATAAATGGTTTTCCAATCATCGTAGCTAAAAGGAATTTTTTATGTTCCATATTCGATATGCCACTTGCGATGTTTATCAAGAAAGCAGGTGTAAATGGAAATGCAAGAAGCATGACGAGATTGGTAAAAGCAATGTTCGAAAAGTTGTCGACAATTTTTATGAGTTTATTTTTATCAAATTTGCGGGCCATGTATTTAAAGCGACCGCGCATCGATCTTTTACATAGATAAAAGGCCAGATTACAACCGGCGACTGTCAATATGTAGGAGATGACAAACCCCAAAATGTGACCAAAACTCATAAAATTCAAAGTGATGAAGACCGATAACGGCAATATCGGCAAAATAGATTCGATTAGGATGAGAAGGCATCCCAAAATAGGACCATATACTCCCAAAGATATAAGAAGATCGTTGATCACAGTGTCGATATTAGCCAAAATGTCTTGCATATACTTCGCCTCTTACCATTATTATAAAACAATTTTTCGAAATTAAAAAGAAATGACCGTAAAGTTTTCAAACTTGACAGTATTTCTAATTGTGTTCGATCGGTTTCATAGTCATATGTTTACTTTCAGGATCCAAATCTTCGGTCAGCATGTGAAAGTATTTTTCCATGTCCGAAGTTATTTGGTAATGAAAAGCCCATACGGCATTTGTCCAAGTGGGACTTGGGGAATCCACTTTGCCGTTTACGTATTTTCCACTTAAAGTAGAAAGGCTTCGCAGATTCAATCGCTCGTAGCTTTTGAGATTGATACAAAAAGCTATGATCCCAGCTTCGGGAGATGGAAATACAATAAAGCCGTTTTTCCCTTTCAACCCGCCAAAGTTGTTCTTTTGGCGACATAGAGGACTATTGAATCTGCCAGTTTTTTTTCAAGATGATTTATCTTCTTTTCTCAAGAGATGCTTTGACGATATTCATAGTTTCGGCAGGGTTGGCCTTTCCTTGAGTCTTTTTCATGACTTGTCCCAAGAAGAAGTTGGCGACATTTGTGAGATTTTTTTCCAAATAGTCGGATACTTCTTTAGGGTGTTCATCTAATATTTCTTCGACCAGTGCGGTGAGAGTCGATTCATCTTGAATTTGTTCCATTCCCTGCTCTTCGACGATGTCTAGTGGGTTCGTGTTCGTATCGACCGCTTCATAAAGGACGTTTTTGGCTTGGTTTTTGCTTATCTTACCTTCTGCTGTCATAGCGATGAGTTGGGACAAGATTTCCGGTGTGATAAAAAATTCTTCGATAGTCGTTTCCAATTTGTTGACCGAGCCCAAGATAATGGTAGTGATCCAATTGACAGCATCTAAGGGTGCCACACCATGAGTAATGACCGCTTCGAAGTAATCCGAAATATTTTTATCTTTGACGAGAACTTTTGCATCATACGGTTTGAGACCGTATTCTTCGATATATTTTTCTTTGCGTTCGTTGGCCAGCGGAGGAATGGATGCTCTAATTTCGGTGAGCCATTCGTCGGTCAATTTGAATTTCGGAATGTTCGGTTCGATGAAGTATTTGTAATCGATAGCATCGGCTTTGCCACGCATGTACTTCGTTTCTTTAGATTCTTCATCCCACCGGCGCGTCTGCTGCTCCATCTCATCATATGTACCGTTTTCTTTGAGTTCGGTTTGTCTTTTTATTTCATAATCGATGGCGGCTTTTACCCCACCGAAAGAATTGATGTTCTTCATCTCGACTTTTGTTCCCCAATTGACGGGGTCGTTTTCGTCGAGATCAGCATCCATGATAGATACATTGACATCACAGCGGATTTGACCCTTTTTGGAGTCGGCATCGGAGATGTCGGCATATTGATAAATTGCACGCATCGTCTCTAAAAAAGCTATAGCTTCATCACTCGAGTGAAAATCAGGTTCAGTGACGAGTTCTAAAAGTGGTATACCTGCACGATTGTAGTCGATCAAAGAGGAATCGACCAGATGATCCAAGGATGCTGAGTCTTCTTCCAAGTGAATATTGTTTATTCTGACTGTCTTCATTTCTCCTTTGTACTCGTATTCGAGATGTCCATAGCTTCCGATGGGAGCTGGTTTCGTCTCTTGAGTTATCTGATAACCTTTAGGTAAATCAGGATAATAATAATTTTTACGTTCGAAATAGAGATATTCTGGTTGTTGACAATTTAGTATCATGCTTGCCATCAATGCTTTGCGTACGGCTTCTTTGTTGACGACAGGCAAGGTACCAGGAAAAGCCATATCGAGCGGGCGAACAAATTCGTTTGCTTTAGAAGAATAACTGTTCGCGGCATTGGAAAACACTTTGGAATTCGTCTTCGATATTTGACAATGCATCTCGAGGCCAATCATCGCTTTATATTTTGACATCACTTTACCACCTTTCTCGTCTGTCCTTTATAGCCGAGGACACTTTCTATCGCATGAGCAATATTCAAGACATTTTCGTCGTCGTAACATTTACCCGTTATGTTGAGCGCTACAGGCAAGCCATCTATGAACCCGTCCGGGATCGTTATCGAAGGGAATCCTCCGAAATTTCCGACGATCAAGTGCTCTTCTATCGCTCTGTAATCTGCACGATTTTCATTTTTTGATTCATCCAAATACTTGGCAGGCCCACTTCCGACGGGAAGTATGACTCCGTCGTATTTGGCGAACAAGCCGTTCCACGTGTCGACGAGCAATCTTCTCGCTCTTTGGGCATTGAAAAAATATCTGTCCTTATTTTCGGCTTGAAGTACGTAGGAACCGATGATGAATCTTCTTTTGATTAGTGGAGAAAAGTTCTTCGTTCTATAATTCTTCATCATGGTGGTGTAGTCTTCACCTTCGCTGCGAGGTCCGAAGACTATTCCTGTCAGATTGGACATATTTGTTGTCGCTTCTGCCGAAGAGATGACATCGTAAGCGCTCTTTATAGCTTCGAGTAGAATCGAATCGACACTTACCTTTTCGACTACGATGCCTAGATTGCGAACAGTTTCGAGAGTCTTATGAAAGTTGGCGAGATGCTTTTTCAATTCTTCGCTCGGATTTTCGTAGGATTCTTCGTCACATATTTCTTTTATGTAGCATAGTCTTTTGCCCGTTACAGGTTTTGTGAGGCTATCGAAAAGATGAATATCTTCGGAGTTCCAACTCGTCATATCTTTTGCGTCTTGGCCTTTCATGGCATCGACGACAATAGCTGCATCTTCGGTGCTTCTAGCGAGAACACCTATCGTGTCCAAACTGGAAGCGAAGGCGAACAACCCGTATCGAGAAAT
The DNA here is from genome assembly GCA_964553435.1 of uncultured Muribaculaceae bacterium. Taxonomy (GTDB): domain Bacteria; phylum Bacillota_I; class Bacilli_A; order RF39; family UBA660; genus RUG11867. Next base: position 6,433 of record CAZKKM010000061.1, read on the forward strand.
CATGCCATATGTCGGCTTGTAGCCGACTATACCACAATAAGCAGCCGGCTTTCTTATCGAGTCACCGGTATCTGATCCGAGAGCATATGGATATACTCCAGCGGCGACCGCGCAAGCAGAACCTGCACTGGAACCTGCGCACATGCGTTCGTGGTCCCAAGGGTTCAAAACAGTTCCGGTATGTCCGGTCGTTCCCGTTCCTCCCATACCAAATTCGTCGAGAACGGTCTTGTTGACAGGCACTGCCCCTGCTTCTTCCAATTTATGTACACATGTCGCCGTGAAGAAAGGAACATAGTCGCGGAGGGTATTTGATGAACCAGTAGAGAGAATACCCGCAGTGCTAAGATTATCTTTTATTCCATATGGTATGCCACTGAGCAAATTATCAGTCACTTCGGCTGACTGAGCATCGTCGAGAATAGTCACAAATGCATTACATTCTTTTTGTAAGGCATGCGATTTTTCGAGAGAAATGCGAACGAGTTCTTCGCTCGTCAGTCGACCATCTTTCAAATCTTCATGAAGAGCAATTATTCCTTTGTTCATATAATCCGTCATGCTACCACCTTCACTACTTCTATTTCGCGATCAGTCGTCAAATCAGAATTGGCGAGGAGATCGTCCAAAGGAACCGACTTTTCTATTGTGTCTTCTCGCAAAGATGTGGTGCATCTATCGAGACACCATGACATCGGTTCGACTTTTTCGATACCAGGGATAGTTTCCAATAAAGCGATACTCTCATCTATCGAGTCAAACTCGTTTAAAACCATAGCATTTTCTTCAGGTGAAAGCCCGATGAGCAGTTTATTTGCTAGCATATCGACGGTTTCATTTGTAAAATTTTTGTTCATAATAATTCCCTTCCTTTTATCATCAAAGTGATTTTTTATCACTCAAACAGCACTTATATTATAAAACAAAATGTCGTTCTCTGTCAAAAAAAATTACCATCGTTTCAGATGGTAAAAGCAATAAAAATTGACACTCTTTCATTTTCGAATGAGTGTCAATCCTAATTACTTAGAGACTGCATTGTTATGAATAATCACATAGTCATCTCTTTTTATACTGTGCAAGTTACCTTGACATATTCAAATTTGGTGACCTGTACGGGATTTGAACCCATAGAAAGGAAGTTAAATACATGATAATAAGTTTTATATTAGGAATGATATTTGAAAGTTTTTGTAACTTATTAGTTGAACCTATAAGAAAAAAATGGCGAAAAGAATGCAATTATCATTGCTCTATGTGTAAAGTATGGGATTGTCCAGTACATATATGCAGAAAACAAAGGAGAAAAAATTAAAATATGAATGAATTTTTATGGAATATAATTTTTTTCTTAGCAAGATTAAATATTATTTTATTAATATTTAGAATTGTTTGGAAAGTTTTAATTTTCTTTTGGGATATATTAAAAAAACTTCTTTACACGAAATAAAATAATCTAGAAAGGTTATATGAGAAAATTCTACACCGGAGAAGAGATCAGAAAAAAATATCATTTTATGTTGTACAGTATAGAAGATGAACCAATACTATACTTTGAAAATTATGATGAATTAAAAAAACACGTAAATCTAAAGAGTAAAAATATTGCATGCAGATGTAACAAAATGAGAACGAACAAAATTACGATTGTATTAAATCAAAAAATGTATAGATTGTACATTTTTGATGATGAAGGGAGATAACAATATGAGAACAAAAATGTTTGAATATACACATGGTTGGGGATCTATAAAAGAGCAAATAGAGATTGAATTAAATGATATATTAGAAATGCTCGAAGAAGAAAATTATACTTATAAAATTAGATATATAAGTACAGGTAAAGGTATGATAGTAATAGTCGAATACCAAGAACCAAAAGAAATTGTAAGTCAATAAAAAAGCGCTAAGCGCTTTTTTTAAGGTCGTCATTATATTTATTACGTTTAGAAGTAATATAAGAATTTAAAAACAAAGTATGAGAACAAGCAACATTCCATAACTCCATTTGATCCGTAGTAAGTAAAAGATCCATAAGCACAGAATATTCACGAATTTGATTTTCAATTACAATAGATTGAATTTGCTTAAGAGATTGAAATACTTCAAAAGAATTTAAAACATCACATACATCAAAACCATTATATAATTCTATTTCACTTTCATTATATTGATATTTATCAGGATTATCTTTATGAACAAAATATCGATAATATCCACGAACAGATTCGAGGGGAATAGGTATAGGTTGATTAAGTTCATCAGTAATAGATTTAACGTTATTATATGTTGTCGGACTTCCAAAAGAGAATATTACATGATAATGTTCTTTTTTTGGTTCACCAGTAGGATCAATATCTTTGTCATGTTTAGGAGAGCAGGCCCAAGATATTCCTTTCAATTTTAATATTTCTTTCCAATTTTCAGGGGCACTTTCCGGATAAATAACCGCAGCCCAATTTCTTTTTTTTGTTGTATTTGTAGATTTATTTGCCATAAGTTTACTCCTTTAAAAAAATTTTTTTAAAAATTGTCACACGTCACACCATTGGGGGGTCGTAGTAACCCCCAACGGTTTGGCCCTTGCGGCTTCGCCGCAAACGGGCCTAAACCGGCTTTTAAGAGCCAAACGTTAATTGCCAAGGAAATGACCAACTACTTTCATTAAAGCATCTTTAACGACCTGAAATCCATGCCAAGCAATAACTAAAGATATGAGAGCTACAACGACTGGAACGTGAAAGAAATATGAAAGAAATGATATACCACCCTGAATCATTGTAGATATTGTAGTTAAGATTGAAGAAATAACATCAGGAAAATTTGGAATTAAACCTCCAAGAATTCCGGATATAACTCCCAAAACATATAAAACAGCTTTTAATAATAAATAAATAATCATTTAGAACCACTCCTAATATCACCAGAATCAATAGTAGCTTGATAACTATCATTCTTAGATAAAATATCAAAAAACTTACTTGCAGCAAAATTAACAAACATTGCAACTAAAACTATAGATGTTATAGTTCGTATTGTAGTAATATTCCTAGATAAAATGACATTATCGCCAAGGCAAACATTTTGAGAATCCCAAAACTTATGAGCAGGAAATAAAGAAGTCTCACCAATTGAAAATTCAGGAAGTTCAACACAACCATTTGCATTAACCAAACCAAGTAAACTTGTAAAAATAGTTAAAATAAAATTTATACTTTCACCTACAAAGCCAAAGTTTTCAGTCAAATCTTTAGAGTCATTGACAATCTCATATAATTGATCATCAGTGGGTACAAATAAGGCCTTAATTCCATCGAGAATACCCTTTAATAAGTCTTGGAACCATTTTCCTATAGATTTCGTTAAATCGTTTAAAATACCAAATAAACCGCCTTTTCGTTCACATACTTGCTCTTCTACAATAACTGTTTCAGTAAC
>CAZKKM010000062.1:0-9822 GCA_964553435.1 uncultured Muribaculaceae bacterium
TGGTAGATAGAAATGAGAAAAGTCCAATAGAGAAACTAGCTCAAACATCGAAAGGAGTAAAAACAAGTTTTGCCGATCCTGCAACGGCAGATGAAGGAATCTTCGAGATGGAAGACGACTATGGAATGAGCTATTACTATAGAGGCGCAGTAACAAACAACTATGTCAGATTTGCAGGATTCTATTGGAGAATAATCCGAGTCAATGGAGACGGAAGTCTCAGAATAATATACGATGGGACGAAAGCACATGCGAATGGGGAGAACGACTCAGATAGATTTACTCACACCAATCAAGTATATAATGCAAGCTATACTGATGCGAAATATGTAGGATGGATGTATGGCCCAGCAGGAACGACAGCAAGTACAAGTAAAGAGGAAGCTCAAACCAATACGGAGAGTTCGGATATCAAAAAAGTAGTGGACACTTGGTACAAGACAAACATCGAAGATGCGGGATATGGAAGTGCAGTCGCCGACATTCTATTTTGTAATGATAGAAGTACACCTGGTGCAACTGTAACAGGATGGATTAGCGACACAGGAAAAGGATTTGGAACAAATGCGACAGCATATGGAGCATATGCTAGGGCAGGAGTAAAATCGATTGTACGACCGGCATTCAACTGTTCAGAAAAGAACGATGCATTCACAGTGAACGACAAAGAAAAAGGAAACGGAGCCCTTACATATCCAGTAGGACTTATAACGGCAGATGAGATAATAGCTGCAGGAAGTGGAATGTATAATACAGCTATAGCTAATACAAGTTATTATTTATACAGACCAAGTAATCTGTATTGGTCGCTCTCGCCATTCGATTTTAATGGTATTAATTCCTTTGTATTCCATATCGATACTGACGGTAAATTGAACAATGCGAATGTGGGCAATTATACAGGTGCAGTTGCACCGGTCATAAACCTCTCAGCTGAATACTCAAATAAGATGGTCGGGGACGGTACCATAGGAAATGAATATCGCGTCGAATAAGGAGGATACAAAATGGATTTAAAGACTAAAAGAACGATATGTTTGGTGGTAGGAATAGCATCTATTCTTACAATAATAGGTACGATTTCGTATGCGTACTTCACAGCGACGGGAGAAACAAGGCCCGTGCAAGCGACAATCAATACAGCTACGGTGAGTGCCAGATTTGCTGACAACGATACAGGCATAACCGAACAAATATCTTTCGGAGAATCTCTCACGAAGAAGTTTACTATAACGAATACAGGTACAGCAGACGCAAATGTGAAGATGTACTGGCAAGGATTAGTGAACACATTTACAGAAGAGAGTTTAACTTATACTTTGAGTTATGCCGAGAGTGAGGTAGGACCATATACTGAGATTGTGAGTAAGACAAATGTACCTCAATCTAAAACGAGTGCTAAAAAGTTACTAGCGAATCTTCTAACTATTCCCGTCGGAAAGACATACTATTATAATCTAACTGTCACATTGAACTATTTGAATGATGTAAACCAAGATGAAGATTTGAACGCAGTATTCTATACTAATTTCGATTTGGTAGATAGAAATGAGAAAAGTCCAATAGAGAAACTAGCTCAAACATCGAAGGGTGTGAGAACGAGTTTTGCTAGTCCTGCCACGACAGACGAAGGCATCTTCGAAATGGAAGATGACTATGGAACAAGTTATTACTATAGAGGAGCTGTTGAAAATAATTATGTGAAGTTTGCAGGCTTTTACTGGAGGATAATAAGGTTAAATGGTGATGGATCCTTGAGAATCATTTACGACGGGACGAAAGCTCATGCAAATGGAGAAGTGAGTAACGATAGATTCACAAAAGTGAGTCAGCCGTTCAACGTATTATATGACGACGCGAAGTATGTAGGGTGGATGTATGGACCAGCAAATGCAGTAGCCGGAACGACGACAGCAAGCACGAGCAAAGCCCAGGCTCAAACGAACACGGCAAACAGTGACATCAAGACAGTAGTAGATGAGTGGTATAAAACGAATATCCAAGATAAAGGATACGGACAATATGTAAGTGATACATTATTCTGTAATGATAGAAGTACACCAGGAAAAGATGAAACAGGATATAGTGGTGACACGGGGTTAGGATATACTAAGAATGCGACAGCATATGGAGGATATGCAAGGCTAGGGTTAGGCGAATCTGGGTCAAATTATAAAAATCCAAAGCCACAATTTAGATGTCCACAGAAGAACGATGCATTTACGGTAAGCGATACAAATAAAGGAAATGGATCATTAACATATCCGATAGGATTAATAACAGCAGATGAAATAGTAGCCGCAGGGAGTGGAAAACATGGAACAGGAAATAATAAATATTATCTCCACCGTTCCTCAAGTTATTACACTTGGTCCCTCTCGCCTTTTAGCTATCTCGATGGTGCTAGTGTGTTTATTGTCCATGTTTTTGGCAGTATGAGCAATGCCAGTCCTTACTTTACTGGGGCCGTCGCGCCAGTTATCAATCTGAGTGCTGAATACGCAAATAAGATGATTGGTGACGGTACCATAGGAAATGAATATCGCGTCGAATAGCGGAGTATAGAAAAAGCAAGAATCGAACGATTAGAATAGAAGCTTCTAATCGTTTTCATATGGACTTAGAGAGTTCAATTTGATAAAATAAATACCGAGAAGAGGGATAAAAGTGAAAAAGAAAAATGTCATTGTGATATGTGCAATTGCATTTGTCATAGTCGTAGTTAGTTTGGGATTTAAGATGGGGATTAAAGCTTACGAGAAGCACGTAGAAGAAGAGAGAATTAGAAATGCCATAATAGAGGTGGAATTGAGCGAGGATATGATCGCTGATTTTGCTTCTAAAAAGAAGGTTTCAGAGTTTATAACTTCGATAAACGGAGAGATAGTCGATGATTGGGAAATCGATACTTCGAAAATTGGTAAACAAAAAATTGAGTTCGAATTTGTAAACGAGGAGGGTATAAAGGTTCCATATTCGTACGATATCGAGGTAAAGGATAGAACTTCTCCTTTCATATGGATACCAAGTGATTATTATGTTACAACTGCTTTTTCAGGAACTATAGAGGCCAAGGTGATATGTGTCGACAATTACGATGACGAACCTGTTTGCAAAGTAGAGGGCGAATACGACTTGAAGACATCCGGTACTTACGAGTTGAATTTTCATGCTCACGATTCTTTTGGAAACGAAACGAACACACCTTTTACTTTACATGTTTCGCGTCCGACGAGTGGAGGGGCTGCATATGTTCCCAAACCCGATCGTTATACGGAGATGGTAAAGTTGTTCAAAAATGAAAAGACGGCTTTAGGTATAGATGTTTCTTCTTGGCAAGGGGATATAGATTTCGAAAGAGTTAAGAAGGCCGGTGTGGAGTTCGCATTTGTGCGTGTTGGTTCGAAGTGGGGAAGCGACGGAGAGTATTTTTTGGATTCTAAATTCGAACGCAATATGAAAGGATTTGAGGATGCAGGAATTCCCGTAGGAGCATACTTTTATTCTTATGCCCGCAATGAGGAAGAAGCGAGAGCAGATGCACTTTGGACGATAGAGAGGTTGAAAGAGTATAAAGTGGATTTGCCTGTCGCTTTCGATTTTGAGGATTGGTCTCGTTACAACGATTATAAAATGAGTTTGTATCGTCTAAATAGAAATGCCAAAGTCTTTATCGAAACTTTAAAGGAAGCGGGTTATGAGGGTATGCTCTATGGAAGTATAAGTTATCTCAATAGGATGTGGGATAAGGATTACGAGACTGTTTGGGCAGCACATTATACGACGAAAGCGGACTATAAAGATTCGTACAAGTATTGGCAGTTCTCGTCCGAAGGAATTGTCGATGGGATAAATGGTTTTGTGGATTTGGATGTGATGTACAAGTGAATAAAAGAGTCTTGATTACAGGGGGAGCTCGCGGTTTGGGAGCTAGTGTGGCCACTGAGTTCGCCAAACGCGGATTCGATGTTGCCATCACTTATAAAAATAGTGCTCGAGAAGCTCAGATTTTAAAGGAGAAGTTAATCGATGATTTCGGTGTAGAAGTCAAAATATATAAAATCGACTTGTGTAGCGAAAGTGAAATCGAGAAGTTGATCTTCGATGTCGGAGAGATAGACGTGTTAGTCAACAATGCTGCCTATAACAATGACGACATCATTTTCGAGAAGACGGGTGATGATTTTATAGAAGCATATAAAGTGAATGTCGTAGCTCCTTTTTTACTTGCCAAAGGGTTCTATTCTGTACTCAAAGAAAGAAGAGGGAACATCATAAACATTGCTTCGACGAACGGCATAGATACGATGTATCCCGAAAGTATAGATTACGATGCTTCAAAAGCAGCAGTGATCAATTTGACAAAGAATTTGAGTAGTGCCTTTGCTCCCGAGGTTCGAGTCAATGCTGTGGCACCAGGATGGATAAAGACCTGTTCGACGGCCGATATGGAAGATAAGTTTAAGAAACACGAGCTCGAAGGCATAGCTATGGGTCGGTTTGCCGAGAAGGAGGAGATAGCCAAGGTCATCTGTTTCTTGGCAAGCGAAGATGCATCTTATATGACGGGGGCAATCGTGAGAGTGGACGGAGGAAAAAGATATGGATGTAGATAAAATTATAAGAGATGCGGAAAAAGTATTAAAAGAAGAATTTGCGAAAGTCGATAAGTTGACTTATCATAACAGTAAGAAAGTTCTCGAAGCTTTTCATGAAGAAGGCATAGGAGAAGTACATTTCGGAAGTACGACGGGGTATGGATACAACGACATAGGTCGAGAAGCAATCGAGAGAGTCTTTGCACGGGTGCTCGATGCCGAGAAAGCAGTAGTTAGAAATCAATTTATCTCGGGATCGCATGCTCTTACGGTCGCACTTTTTGCAATGCTTCGACCGGGAGATACGATGCTTTCGATTACGGGGTTGCCATACGATACTTTGCATGAAGTCATCGGCATCAAAGATAATTCGAGTTCATTGGCATCTTTTGGAATAAAATACGAGCAAGTTGAACTCTTCGATGATGATTTCGACGATGAGAAAATAATGGGGTTGCTATCGGAAAAGTTTTATAAACTCGTTCACATTCAGAGATCGCGTGGTTATGCGACGAGAAAAAGCTTGTCGATTGCAAAACTGAAACGCATCATTGCCAAAATCAAAAATGTTTCTCCCGAGACCATCGTGATGGTCGACAATTGCTATTGCGAACTTACGGAGTACGAGACACCGACAGGCATAGGTGCCGATATTGCGGTCGGATCGCTCATCAAAAACTTGGGTGGAGGAGTTGCTCCAAATGGTGCTTACATCGCCGGAAGAGAGGATCTCATCGAATTATGTGGAGAAAGACTAACTTTGCCAGGAGAAGGACTGGAGGTCGGTCCGACACTCGGAGTAAACAGGGACTTTTTAAAAGGGATTTACATGGCTCCGAGTGCGGTCGGTGCTAGTCTCAAACTTTCGATTTTAGCGGGATATATCTTGGGAGAACGCGGTTATCGAGTTTCACCGCGCTACGACGAAGAGCATTCGGATATCGTGCTCATGGTGACGTTCAAAGATCGAGATAAATTGATAAAGTTCACGGAAGGTATTCAAGCAGGGTCTGCTATCGATGCGAGAGCAGTACCTGAGCCAACGGATATGCCAGGTTATGACGATAAAGTCATAATGGCATCGGGTAGTTTTACACAAGGCTCATCCATAGAAGTAAGTTGTGACGGCCCACTACGCGAACCGTTCAACGCATATTTACAAGGTAGTCTCACTTACGAATATGCCAAATTGGCTCTTTTGGAAGCTCTTTCACATATGGAGGATTTATGATTTTGAACGGTAAAGATTACGATATAAACACTCTCGTCAAAAATTTGGATACGGTTTCTAACTCGTTCGTAAAGGTCGGCAATTTGATGTTGACAAAGAGGGAAATCGAGATTTTGAAGAAAAATTTCATCCACTATGAGACGGCCAATTCTCTTCAGGATTTGAGAATAAAGATTCAATCTGTGATGGAGGACGATACGGTAGAAGAGGATGATGCCTACGAACTCGAATACGTGCTAGAGAGCATAAGCGAGAGGGATTATTATGACTACAAAACGCACTAAAATCAACATAGCACATCGGGGATTGTGGAATGAGATTTTGCCAGAGAACAGTATGGGAGCTTTTCAAAGATGTATCGATGAAGGAGTGGCCATAGAATTGGATGTCCATTTGTTGAAGGATGGAACGTTAGTTGTCTTTCACGATGACTCGCTATATAGAATGACGGGTGTGAACAGGCGACTTAAGGACTGTACGTATGATGAGATAAAGAGTTTGCCACTCAAGGGAACCGAGTTTACCATTCCGAAATTTAGAGATGTGTTGTCATTGATTTCTGGAAAAGTTCTTTTGGATATCGAAATTAAAACCGATGTCAAAAGTTTTGAGATTTGTAAGCTTTTAGCTCAAGAATTAGATAGATATGAAGGCGATTTTATTATCAAGTCGTTCAGTCCTTTCCATATCGCGTGGTTTAGGTTTAAAAGACCAGCCTTTACTAGAGGATTGCTCGTATCGAGCTTAAAAGATGCAAAATTGCCCGGCTTTGTGAAGTGGCTTTTTCACACGATGAAATTCAATTTCTTGGCAAAGCCTCAGTTTATCGCTTACGATTATAGAGATTTACCCGATGAACGGATAAGCAAGTTGTATGAGAAAGGAATGCCAATTTATCTTTGGACCATAAGGGATGGGGAATATCAGGATTCTTTCGATGGCATCATATACGAACTCAATGAAAAGAAAAAATAAAAAAGTGTTTCGATTTAAAATGTAAATCGAACACTCAGGTATTTGTCAAAAATATGTAAATTGTGGAAAACCAAAAAGTTTTCCACAAGGTATTTGGTTATTTCTAGGAACTAATCTGTTCCTTTTTATTTTGTAAAGTCAACTTGTATTTTACTGATTAGCCAGTAAAATTTACATCATCGATCCTTTTTGGTGTACACTTCCGATTCTTTGACAAAGCCCACTTCCAGCCTGTAAGGAGCATTGACATCCCTTATTACTTCTAGTATTTCGTATTCTTTATCACAGATGTTTTCCTTTACTTCTGCGGCCGCAGGAGTCGTGTAAACGTCACCCGAGACGAAGACTTTTTCTCCAACTCTGTATTTAGGAGCATTTTCGTCCAGGTGGTTGAGTCCCGCCTCTTTTATGATGAGTGGATAATCTAAAATGGCATAGTCTCCATCCACACGTCCTATGATGCCTGGCATTTCTTCATATGCGGTATTTTGCCACATTCCTGCATTGTATGGAAGTTCGAGTCTTTTTCCCCATTCGGCGACCCAACGATCGAAGCGATCGAGTTCGCGCGAATCGAGGTTACTCATAAACGTATCCGCACTCGCATAGATTCCTACATAATAGCCGGCTTTTTCTATCTCTTCACAATAGTACGAAACTATTTCGGCTAACTTTTCCTTGGGTAGGGCCATTTGTCTTCTCGATTCGACATCGAGGAATACGGGGTATTCCAATTTTTTGTCTCTGATGAGCCTCAATGTATGTCGAACTTCGCTGCGGGCATCGTCGATATTTGTCGCATAACTGTAGAGATAGACTCCGAATGGGATGTTTTGTTCCTTGCAAAGGGCGGCATTTCTTTCAAAGTAGACGTCATCTTGGTCGCGAACATCGTCACCAAATCCACATCGCAAAATGGCAAAGTCGATGTGAGGAGCGACTCGAGCCCAATCGATACGGCCTTGCCAAGATGATACGTCGATACCTCTTCTCATAAAATCATCTCCCACCGTATTTTATGCAAAAAGATGATTTCGGTGAAAGAAAAAAGGACTAGCGAAGTCCAGTTTTAATATTTTAGGAAGTATTCTTTATACCAGAGAAGAAAAGAATAAATCGTGTATATTTTGCGATGTGTTTCCGATTTCTTTTGATAATGTTCATCTAAGAGAGATAGAAGTTTTTCGCGATCGAAAAATTCTTCGACATAGTCTTGTTCAAACTCATCTTTTATGATTTGGTAGTATTTTTCTTCGTGAAGATAGTTTTTAAACGGTACTAAGAAGCCCAATTTGGGTCTTTCGAACCATTCTTTTGGGATCTTTGTCGCGGCGGCTTGACGAAGAGCATATTTGCCAGTCTTTCCGTTTATTTTATCTTTTTGGCGAAGTTTTAAGGCCAACTCGAGAACTTTTTTATCGAGGTACGGCACTCTCAATTCGAGAGAGTGAGCCATCGTCATCTTATCTGCTTTCAAAAGGATATCGTTTGGTAACCAAAGAAAGAGGTCCAAGTATTGCATTTTCGAGGTTTCGTCGAGATTCTTTACTTTATCGAAATACGGTTTTGTGATTTCGTACGAGTCTGGACCACACAAGTATTCTTCTTTGACGAGACCTGAGAGTTCTTCGGATGAGAATATGCGAGCTTGACCGATGTACGATTCTTCCAAAGTCTTTTCTCCGCGAATGAGGAAGTTCTTTCCTTTGAAATTGGGCATTTTATGTGCCATATGGCCGAGCGAGTGGCGAATAAAGCGGGGAAGTTTTCTATACATTTTGATGAGCATACTGTTATCGTATGTGTCGTATCCGCCAAAAAGTTCATCCGCGCCTTCGCCGGAGAGAACGACCGTCACATCTTTCTTAGCCAATTCGCTCAGGAAATAAAGAGGAACAGAAGATAAGTTGGCATGTGGTTCGTCCGAGTGATATTGAACTTGTGGAAGAACACCGAAGAATTCGTCTGCTTCTATCATCTTTCGTTTGTTTTGAATGCCAAATTTTTCGCTCAGTATTTGAGCACGATCTGTCTCATCGAAGCCTTTGTCAGCAAAGCCGACGGTGAATGTGTCGTCCGGTTTCAAGAGGGAGACGATATAAGAAGAATCTATGCCTGAACTCAGGAAGGATCCGACTTCGACGTCGCTTATCTTGTGGTATTTTACAGATGAAATCATCTCTTCATCGATGTCAGCGACAGTGACTCCTCCTTCACGAGTGAAGGAAATGTCGTAATATTCTCGAGGATGAATATTCGCTTCGTCTTCTATGCGGTATTTGATATAGTGTCTAGGTTCTAGTTTATAAACACCTTTAAAGAACGTTTCGACGAGTGGGTTATATTGAAACTCCAAAAATGGTTTGATGGCATCTTTGTTGATAGTTTTTGTAAAATTCGGATTGTCGAGGAAAGATTTTATTTCACTTCCGAAAAGAAAGGTATCGTTCATGTAAGCATAGTAAAGAGGTTTTATGCCGAATATATCGCGGGCGATGAAGATTTCTTTTTCGACGATATTCCAAATGGCAAAAGCAAACATGCCACGAAGCTTCTGTAAAATGTCGATGCCGTATTCTTCATAACCATGGAGGATGACTTCCGTATCGGTGGCAGTTTTAAAAATATGTCCTTTTTCTAAAAGTTCTTTTTTTATTTCTTCGAAATTATATATTTCTCCGTTGAACATTATGACCATGGTGTCATCTTCGTTGTAGATGGGCTGAGAACCTCCTTCTAAATCTATAATAGACAGACGTCTAAAAGCCATATGCAATTGATCGTCCAAATAGTATCCGTCAGAATCTGGTCCGCGATGAACTATGCGCTCACTCATAGCCTTTATAATACTCGGGTCTTTTTCTTTTTTATTTATGTATCCAGTGAATCCACACATATTCGATTTTCCTTTCAAATTTAGTCCCATTATATCATATAATGGGACTATATGCACGAATTTATAGTTTTGAGTTTAGGTATTTTCACTAAAAGTAGAAGGAAAAGAGTAAACCAAGCTGA